>CAMWVA010000057.1 GCA_947177575.1 uncultured Porphyromonadaceae bacterium
ATATGTAATTTTGTGTTACATTATAAACGGCTCAGTGAAATCCATGGATTTCACTGAGCCGTTTATAATGCCATAATATATTATTTATCGCCGTAGAGCGAGTTCCACCACTGCGGGTCGTCCTGAAGCCACTTAGCGAACCATGCCATTATAGTAGCATGCCATAGTTTACGCTTTTCATAATCGGTGATGACGTGATTCTGGCCGTCAACAGTTATGAATTCCACTTCGCGTCCGAGCACTTTAAGAGCATTGAAGAGCTGTATACTCTCGCCGATAGGCACATTGGTGTCTTCTGTACCGTGCAGCAGAAGTAGGGGAGTATGTATTTTATCTGCGTTAAAGAGCGAACCGTGTTTTGTGAACAGGTCCGGATTTGTCCAAGGATATGACTGTGCGGCAGCTACCGAGTTATAGGAATAACCCCAGAAGCCTTCACCCCAGTAACTTGTCACGTTCGAGATACCGGCGTGTGATATTGCTGCTGCAAATAAGTCTGTCTTGGTCTGAAGCAACTGTGTCATGAAGCCGCCGTAGCTGGCACCCATACAACCGATTTTTTTGTCGTCAACGTACGGATGTGCTTTACAGAACTTCTTTACTCCTTCGATTATGTCGTCGGCTGTATAGTCACCCCATGCGTTGACATGCCTTGCCGAGAATTCCTGTCCGTAACCGGTGGTACCGCTTGGATTGAGTATATATACCACATATCCACGGCTGGCGAGTAGCTCGGGTGCATAGCCGTTGGTCATCCATTCGGAACATGGGGCTGTACCGCCGTAATAATAAACTATAAGCGGATAGCGTTCAGTAGCATCGAAATCGGGAGGCAGACAGACACGGCCGTCTATCTCCGTGCCGTCGCGTGATGTGAAAGTCCATGTCTGGATGTCACCCATTTTTATGTGTGAAAGGTAGTCGGCCATAGGGTCGTCTATCAGACGGGTCTTGCCATTGCGTAGATTCAGCAGCCATGCCGAACCTGTTGAGGTATAGGAGCTACCTGTGTATGACAGCCACTGGCTCTCATTAGCACCTATAGAGAAGTTGTTGGCTACGGGCTGAGCTGTTTCGAGCTGTCGTATGGCTAAAGTTTTCGGATCAAGAGCATAGAGATTATAACCGAAGCCTTTTTCACCACGGAAATATATGATATTGTCAGCTATGTTCCATACCGGCTGTCCTGAAATAGAAGGGTCGAAATCACGTGTCACAGGCTTGGCCGAACGTGTGGCGATGTCAAACAGATAGCCCTGAATGTCGAAATCATTTGCTATAGGATGATCACCGCAGTTCTTACCGAGATTGTCCATAAAGCTCGGTCCGGCTGTAATAAACAGGGTCCGGGCATCGGGTGAATAGACTGCACCGGAGAATGAACCTAAATGACGCAGCAGTGTGTCACTCTGAAGAGTGACTGCATCCATCTGAATAACGTCGGTGAAATAGAAAGGATGCTCATTGGCTTTGTCGGTAGTGACAGAGAGAAGCAGTTTACGACTGTCTGCTGAAATATCGAGTACACCGGCTGTATTGCCGCCGTATGCTATAGGAGTAGCCAATCCGGTGGAAAAGTCATATTTCACCGGATAAGAACGGTGACGGTAACCCGGCAGACGGTCATCGGGTGTCTCGTAGCGTCGCATCGTACCGGCAGGTGCCTCATCTTCTTTGGTATCATAATATATGATGTAGGATTCATCCGGACTCCAGCTGAATGAAGGTGAAGGCACATTACGGGCAAATAGTGAGTTAGTACCCTTATCAACATCGAATACATAGATGTCGTACCGGTCTTTGAGCTTATCTACGCATCGGTACAGACGGTTGCCGCGTGGCATCCAGTTATAGTCGATATCAAGATTAGGGTTTATGATATGTCCGGTAGCTGTCTCTTGCAGAGTAGCCCAGAAACGTGTATGTGTGGCATCAAGTACTTCAAAATAACGGGTAATCAGGTAGCGTCCGTCAGGTGAAAGGTCGGTAGATGATACACGTGGACCATGATTTATATCTTCGATTTCAAACCGGCGTTTCATATCGGGTCCTTCGGCGATATTTACCGATTCAAACTCGGAATCAGGCACGAATTTCAGACTGAACTCCGGTGCTGTAGGGTCGGAAGGCATACTGAGTAGATTGACCTGTACCTCGTAATCGACTTCAGGCATGAAAGTGACAGCGCTTTCGGAGGGCGAGGAAGTGCTGTCAGCTGTTTCACGGGTAATTACTGTGTTGCCTCCGAGACGTACTTCAGCCGGCACATTTGATTTCAACACCATTTTGCCACGTGCGTAACGATGTGCACGCAGATTGGTCTTAAATGTGCGTAATATGGCGTCGCGGTCCGCTTTGGGGAAACTTAGCAGTCCGGCTGTGTCGGCAGCTACTGTAGTCCAGTCTTGTGTCTCGAAAGGCAGAAAAGGACGCCGGGCTTTCAGTAGGTCTGAATTGCGGAATTTGTGCCGGGTGTCGGTTGTGTCTACTGCGGGCAAACGCAAAGTCTGGTCGGGGGCTTGTTTGTAATTTCGTATTGTGTGGGGAGCTCCTGAGACTGCCGATGCAGCCGAAAGAATGAGGAATCCCGACAGCAACAGAGATGTCTGTTTCATGGTGTCAGTTGTTGGGTGTTTCGTAACGGTATATGCTCTTAAGCTTTACGTCGTAAATCAGAGTCGAGAAGGGTAGTACCGAACCTTGTGAGGCACTACCGTAGCCTGCCTGATACGGGATAACCATCGTGACCGAATCGCCTACGTGCATGTTAGTCAGTCCGACCCAGAAGCCTATCACATTGACGTTAGGTCTTGTACGGTATATGCTGTCGCCGTATGTGGTTGAAGCGTATGACGAATCGAGTACATTACCTTCAACATTGCGCAGACAGTATTTCACATCTACTGTAGAATTATCAAGAGGCATAAGATTAGAAGCCGTAAGCATACGGTTATTATGCCATTTCATAAGCACAAAGGCGTTAGGTGCCCAAGTCGGTATGACCTTCTCATATATTTTTACTCCACCTGAGGTTGAGTCCGCACATAGAGTAACATATTTCTCGTTTTTCTCTTTCCACTCTGCATAGTTTGTTTCGTTGTCATCTAAGCATGAGGTAACGAACAGCATCGGCAGGGCAGCGAAAAAACAGATTGCTTTTTTCATTTCGTGTGTTTAGGTTAATGCGCCCTTGCTCTGGCAAGGGCGCATATTGAGGTGTTTAAGGTGCAATGTCAGAACTGGACTTCGGGAGCTTTTGAAGCACCGGCGTCAGCCTTGAACTGCGGTTTCGGCTTAAAGCCGAACCAACTGGCGTAAATCATCGTCGGGAACTTCTTTATAGCCGTATTATATTCCTTTACAGCCTCAGTGTAACGCATACGTTCGGTGGCTATACGGTTTTCAGTACCTTCAAGCTGTGTCTGAAGATTCATGAAATTCTCATTGGCTTTCAGGTCAGGGTATGCCTCGGTTACGGCAAGCAGAGACTTGAGAGCTGATGAAAGCTCACTTTGTGCTTCTTGATACTTGGCCAGTGTCTCTTCGTTAAGGTCGTCGGCCTCAATAGTTATTGAGGTAGCCTTGGCACGTGCTAAAGTTACTTTTTCCAAAGTTGCACTCTCATGAGTTGCATATCCTTTGACAGTATTGACAAGATTAGGTATGAGATCAGCACGGCGCTGGTATTGGTTTTCTACCTGAGCCCATGACTGATCCACAGTCTGTTGCTGTTCTACAAGGCTATTATAATTGCATGAACTCAAGGTGCCGGCACCTAACAGAGCGGCTAAGCACACCATGAGACGTGTTATCAGTTTACGCATAATCTTAGGGTTTGAAGTTATTACTGATTCAGAGCAGCTTGCGCAGAAGTGAGTTAAGGCTTACTTCAGCAGCCAACATACCTTCAAGCTCGTCAATAGCTACACGTTTCTGTTCCATTGTGTCACGGTGACGCAGTGTCACGGTGTTGTCTTCGAGGGTCTGATGGTCCACAGTAACACAATAAGGTGTGCCTATAGCGTCCTGACGGCGGTAACGTTTGCCGATAGAGTCTTTCTCATCATATTGGCAGGTGAAATCGAAGCGAAGACGATGCTGTATCTCACGGGCTTTCTCGGGCAGGCCGTCTTTCTTAATCAGCGGCAGTACGGCACATTTCACCGGAGCTAACGGAGCAGGGAAGTGGAGCACTACGCGGCGGTCGCCATTGCCGAGGTCCTGATCTTCGTAACAGCTGCAGAATACGCTCAGGAACATACGGTCTACACCTATCGATGTCTCTATGACGTAGGGGGTATAACTCTTGTTAAGTTCGGGGTCGAAATACTGAATCTTCTTGCCTGAATATTTCTCATGCTGTGAGAGGTCGAAATCTGTACGTGAGTGTATGCCTTCAACCTCTTTGAAGCCGAACGGCATCTCAAATTCGATGTCGGTGGCGGCGTTGGCGTAGTGAGCAAGCTTCTCATGGTCATGGAAGCGATATTTGCTGTCACCCATACCGAGTGCTTTGTGCCAGCGCATACGCCATTGACGCCAGTAATCGAAGTAGTGCATTTCCTCGCCGGGACGCACAAAGAACTGCATCTCCATCTGTTCAAATTCACGCATACGGAATATGAACTGACGTGCCACAATCTCATTGCGGAAGGCTTTACCTATCTGAGCTATACCGAAGGGTATACGCATACGGCCTGTCTTCTGTACGTTGAGATAGTTTACAAATATACCTTGTGCTGTCTCCGGACGCAGATACACATTCATTGCTCCGTCGGCTGTCGAACCCATTTCGGTCTTGAACATGAGGTTGAACTGACGTACATCGGTCCAGTTGCGTGTGCCGCTGATAGGACATACTATTTCCTGATCGATAATAATCTGACGTAGCTCGGCAAGGTCGTTGTCGTTCATAGCCTTTGCGAAACGCTCGTGAAGGGCGTCACGTTTGGCCTGATGTTCGAGCACACGCGGATTTGTCTTGCGGAACATTTCCTCATCAAATGACTCACCGAATCTTTTGGCAGCCTTAGCTACCTCTTTATTTATTTTGTCGTCAAATTTAGCTATCTCATCTTCAATGAGTACATCGGCACGATAGCGTTTCTTCGAGTCCTTATTGTCAATCAGAGGGTCATTGAAGGCATCTACGTGTCCTGAGGCTTTCCAGATGGTAGGGTGCATGAATATGGCCGAGTCGATACCTACGATATTATCGTGGAGCATAGTCATCGACTCCCACCAGTAGCGTTTGATATTGTTTTTGAGTTCCACACCGTTCTGGCCGTAGTCGTACACTGCCGACAGACCGTCGTATATCTCGCTTGACTGAAATACGAAGCCGTATTCCTTGGCGTGAGCCACAATCGTCTTGAAGACGTCTTCCTGTTTTGCCATCTTTATTTTTAAATGGGAATATAATTTTTTGCCGGTTTCCCGGTTAGCGTTTATCTCTATTAATCGGCAAATTTACAAAAAATCCGCGATATATCCTTTCTCTACTCTATAAATCGATATCCGGATATACTTTACTTCATCTCTATATGAGTTTTTTGTATGATTTTATATCAGCTTTAAAAAGTAAAGCCCTGACAGTAATTGTACTGCCAAGGCCTTATTGTGATATATACCCTTGGCGTGAGCCAAGAGGACTTTCAATAACAGAATTTATATATTATTAAGGGGGGTATTCATCCGGAGAGATTAATAGACTATCTCATCAAGATAGGGATTAAGCTCTTTCCACTTGTCGATAGGAGGCATTACGCCCATACTGATAACTTCGTCACGCAACTGGCAGAGATGTTCGTAGCTCTTTTCGAGTGCTTTTTCCTCTTCCGGAGTACCGTTGAAAAGCTTAACTGTCGTACCGTTCTTATCGACAGTAGTCTCTACAGCCATCATAATGTGCGAGAAACGCTGGTTGTTGATATATGTGCCTACAGGCCAGCGGAACATCGGGCCACCCATAGCAGCAGCTATCATCTCTATCGAGAGATAAGCCGGGCTCTGGAATGAAGAACGTCCGCGAAGATCGATAATATTCTTACCACCCTGAGTTACACGTACCTTCATATCTTCCCATTCCTTTTCAGGAAGTGCTTCGGTACCGATAAGCTCAGTCAGCGGCTTGCCGTCAACCTTAGCTGTAGAAGCGAAAACAGCCATCTGTTCGCCGTGACCACCGTATGTGCGGGCATTCTCTACCTTGTCAGGGTCAATCTTGAAATACTTGGCAAGCTCGTTGCGCAGACGTGTGCTGTCGAGAGCTGCGAGAGTTGAAACCTGTGAAGGCTTCAGCCCTGAGTAGAGCAGAGTGATAAGACCGGTTATATCAGCAGGATTGAAGATGACGACAATGTGCTTTACATCAGGGCAATACTGACGTACATTCTTACCGAACTCTTCGGCGATAGCTGCATTACCCTTAAGCAGGTCTTCACGAGTCATACCTGCCTTACGTGCGGCACCACCCGAATTGACAATAAATTTAGCACCTGTCAGCGCCTCCTTTATATCAGAAGTGTAAGTAAGGTTAAGACCCTCGAAGCCACACTGAAGCAATTCCTCAGCCACACCCTTCAGACCCGGCTCGTATGGATCATAAAGACAGATGTTCGGAGTAAGGTGCATCATAATGGCAGTCTGAGCCATATTTGAACCAATCATACCGGCACCACCGACTATGACCAGTTTGTCATTAGTGAGATAATTCATAATATTAATCTTTGATAATTATATCCATTTATTAATTAACGCATAGGACCTTTCACGATAGGCCTTTACTACTGCCTCTCGCGAAGCTGAAACCTACCAGTCGCGAAGCTAAAACCTATCGGTTCTCGCGAAGCTGTTAGTTCTCGCGAAGGGCTTTTGTGAAGCTGAAAGCTATCAGTCCTCGCGAAGCTGTTCAGTTCAAAAGCGAAGCTTTTGCATATATCTTCAACATCTCCCACTACCAAGATGTTCGGTCTGAAGCCAAATTTGGCCTCAGACCGAACATCTAATCTGATAATTTGTTTTAAAAATAGAGAAAGATAAATACCTCCACTATTAATATTAAAAGATAAAACTATGAAAGCACACACTAATATAATAAGTCATACTCTCCGCCTCCTGACACTGGCGCTCGTAGCAGTAGCCGGTATCGGCACAATGTCGGCTCAAAGCAGCCTTCCGGCTCCCGGCAGCGGCGGTAGTTTCCGTCCTGCACCTGTCGGTCCTCCTCCTGTAGCACCCGGAATTCCCGGCAGACCGGGTGGTCCCGGATTCCCCGGCGGTCCTTTCGGACCTGGCTATATGGGGCCTAACGGAGCGTTTATGAATGGTCCTAACTGGCAGAATGCTGGTGTCATCACTGTCATGGCCTGTGGTTATAACGTGTATGGTGACTGGACCACGATACCTCTGAAAGTAAGCTATGAGTATAACGGAATGCAGTATGAAGTGACAGTACTGAGCGCCTGGGAGCCTTCAATGCAGATATGGAATACTGACATCGACACTCCTGCCTACAATACTACTTACTACACACATGGCAACACATATAACTTCTATGTAGTGCTCGCTTCAGGTACCTACTATTTTAATTTATAAGTAGTTTCTTACATTTCCGCTTCACCGGAATAGCTCGAACCACTGTCCATAGCGTCTGAATCCGCCTCACCATCGGGACGACGCTGTGGTTTTTGTTTCATATTACCAAAGGCATATTTTACCGTCAGACGTACATTGCGGCCACCGCGCCAGCGTTCACTGTATTGACTGTAGCCAGGTCCGTTGAGTGTGGACTTCCAACGGCGTGAGTCGAAGACATCACGGCAGTTTATTGATACGGACCAATCGCCGAATACACGGCGTAGACCGGCATCGACATTCCAACCGGCATCGCGCTGGCCTTGTGCTTCGAGCTGACGTGAGTTATAGCGTCCTGTGGCTTGGAAGGACAGTGACCAGGGCAATTTGACGCTTGCCATAAGACGGGCATCCCATGCGAAACTTTGCTGCTTGTCGCGTGAGAGATGGAACTGTTTTCCCGACGGGTCAGTATACGTATAATTCCATGCCGAGACGTGATTGTTATAGAGATTTATAGTGGTGGTAAGGTCGAGTTTACCGTTGAACAGAGAGTTCTTGCCTACAATTTCGACACCTGAGTTGGTATTGTTAGCCACATTCGCCCATGTCGAGTAGAGTATATCTCCGTCCATATAGCTGATGCGGTTCATTGTGTTGTTTGAAGTGCGCACGTATGCCGACAGTGAAATCATGTGCCATGTCCATGATTTGATATAGTTAAGTTCGAAGGCATTAGCGTACTGAGGTTCGAGTTCCGGATTACCAAACGATATGTTTGTAGCATCCGATATATTTCGGAACGAATTGAGCTGTCCTCCCCACGGGCGTCGTATACGGCGGGTATAATTTATCTGTACCTCGTTATCGTGAGGTAGCGAATATGATAAAAATAGTGAAGGGAAAAGAGCGAAATTATTTTTCTTATACCACTGTTGGTCCGCTTCTGTCTCTCCGAGGCCAAGTGATTTTGTCTTTATCTGCCATGCCTCGCCGCGTACACCTGCCGAGAAACTGAAATCACTGACTTTGCCTCCAAGAGTAGCGTAGAGAGCTGAGATGTCATTATTGTAGATAAAACGGTTTGTAAGGCCGGCATACAGTACGGCATCTTCAGGCGATGTGCCTTGCCATGTATCGACCGGGCTGTCTTCATGGCCGTAATTGCCGTTGAAGCCTGCTTCAAGTTTGAGCCATGAGTTGAATTGGTTTGTATAGTCTATCTTAGCTTCCCACGAATTGACTCCTATTTCCTGTGTCTGCTCCTGATAGACATCGCGGTTCATAGCTTCGTCAGCATAGTCCGGATGCTGAAGATATGAGGTCCACGACGGTCCTCCCCAATGGTTAAAGCTGGCTGTGACGTCAAGAGTATGAGTATCGCTCCATCGGTGCGTGTAGTTAAGTTCTCCGTGTCCGCCTCTATTGTCGCCGTTACTACGGGTGAGTTGTGAATTAGACCTCCACATACCGGGCATGTCAGTAGTGTATGTTGTCAGAGAGTGACTCCAACGGTGACCGAACATACCGAATCCGCTCAGGCCTATATCATCATTATCAGTAATGTGATACGTGGCACCGAGACGTAAAAAGATATTATTACCGTGATTAGGGCTTGAAGCATCTGAATTAAGGAATGTACCGTCGTCCATAGTGCGGCGTGTGAGGCTACCTCCGGTATTATGACGCATACGGAAACCTATACCGGCAAAGACATCCCATTTCGAGGCATTGACATTGATATTGAATCCGGCATTACCGCCACCACGAGTGTTAGCACCTATTTCGGCACTGCCAAAATATCCTGCCTTACGGTTTTTCTTAAGTATGATGTTGATTATGCCGGCTGTGCCTTCAGGACTGTACTTGGCCGAAGGATTGGTAACGACTTCGATACGGTCAATGGTCTCGGCCGGTATCTGTTCGAGTATTTGGGCTCGGTTGTCAGCCGACAGGCCGGATTCCTTACCGTTGATCCATACCGTTACCGAGGAGTTACCGCGTAGTGACACCTCACCATCCTGATCGACCTCGACTGACGGAATAGACTCCAACAACTCTGAAGCCGACTGACCTGCGGAAGCTATGTTTGAATCAACTGTGAATACTTTTTTATCAAGTTCGAAACGCATTTGACTGCGCACTCCTTCGACTACGACTTCCTGAAGCACTTTGGTGTCATTGGCAAGACGCAGAGTGCCTAAGTCCACATTCGACCCGGATATTGTCACCGGCCGTTCCTGATCAATACTTCCGAGATTTATTACCTTGACTATATATTTGCCGTCAGCTACGCCTGAAAGCGTAAAACTGCCGTCGGTATCGGTAGTAGCAACTATAGGCAGAGGTTTACCGGTGTCAGGATTTACCAGTTGCACAGTAGCGAAATCGATAGCTTCACCTGTGTCTTTATTGATTACCTTGCCTGATATGTCACCTTTTGCATTTGCTAACAGAGGAAGCGTCAGCAATAGGGTAGAGATATAGAATCGTGACTGCATGAGATAAGTAATGGCGTTTTTTCAGTAGGAGTGACACTCGGATATGGCAAAAGTTTAGCGTCCGTCATACAAAAAACGTGTGACGGACGCTAAACTTTTGCAGTCAGATGCTTTTACTGCTACCTCTGTATCAGAATGTGCCGTAGCGTAGCTGGCGATAGAAATATAACTGAGTTATAAGCATATAAGGTATCAGCCAAAGGAAGCCTATACCACATGTAAGAGAGGCGAGCAGAATCCAGAGTATGAAGCGGAAATTAAGACAGAAAAATTCCCATTTATGACCGTTCATCATATTCCAGCTTAGTTTCAGAGCGTCTATACCTGAGATATTAGGATCGTCGGCCATAATGAAAAAGGTCATGCCAAGACCGCAGGCAGCTATTACACCGGGCACTATCAGCAGAGCTGTACCGATAGAGACAGCTAATGTATAAATCAGTCCGGCTACTAATGTCTCGACGAAGCGGTTAAAACCCTTGAAAAGAAGTTCAAGATTATTGACATGTGTGTCGGCCAGACACATGAAATAAAGCACAAGGCCGAAGAGCATCGGACCGGCTATTATCAGTTCCAGTACGTAAGTGGTGCTGGCAGCTCCGACAATGACCATATAGATCAGTGTGGCGACTACGGCATTAAGCCAGTTGCCCGACAGGGCATTACGGGCTTTTTCCATCATCGCAGTGTGTGTTGTGTTCATAAGCAGAAATTATATGTTTGAGACACTGCAAAAGTACAACATAAATTCGAGATAATGAAACATTGATTGTCTTTGTAAAAGGGATGAAATGTAAAAATAGATGTAAAAAACAGTTCGATAAGCCTGTGAATTGCTAAAAAATGTGTATATTCGCCCGAAAATTCGGTTGCCGCTCTCTTTCTTACCTCTCCAAGCCGGATTTGCCTACGTGCGACACAACTAACTAAACCCAACAATAACCCATGAGTACAAACGAAGAAAACCTTACCACCGGCACCGGTCTGCCCGAGAACGCCTTCCGCGAACTTGGCGCCGACGAGCAGTATGTACCGGTGATGGAGCCGGCTCACGACCAACGCGAGGTGACTCCTTATTCAGTCATTACCGGTCTGGTAATGGCTATCGTCTTCAGTGCGGCCGCTGCTTACCTTGGCCTTAAGGTAGGGCAGGTGTTTGAGGCTGCAATTCCTATCGCTATAATCGCTGTCGGACTTTCGAATGCCTTGGGCAAGAAAAATGCTCTTGGACAGAATGTCATCATCCAGTCGATTGGCGCCTGTTCGGGTGTGATAGTGGCCGGTGCCATTTTCACGCTTCCGGCACTGTTCATACTTCAGGCTTCCTATCCTGACATTATGGTTGAGTTCTATCAGATTTTCCTGAGCTCGCTGTTAGGAGGTATCTTGGGTATTTTGTTCTTTATTCCTTTCCGCCGTTACTTTGTCAAGGACATGCACGGCAAGTATCCCTTCCCGGAGGCTACAGCTACTACACAAGTGCTTGTATCCGCACAGGCTGCCGGCTCTGAAGGCGGTCAGGCCAAGACGCTGATAGTAGCTTCGCTCGTAGGCGGTATCTATGACTATTTAGTAGCTACATTCGGTTGGTGGGCTGAGACAATAACCTCGACAGCTTCAGCTGCCGGTCAGGTAGTTATGGAGAAGACCAAACTCGTCTTGAGCTGTAACACCGGTGCGGCGCTGTTAGGTTTAGGTTATATCGTAGGTCTTAAGTATGCCTTTGTTATCTTCGCCGGTTCTATATTCGTATGGTGGATAGTAATACCACTTATGGGTACTTATGGCTCGGCCGAATTTGCTGCTATGGCTCCTGATGCTATCTTCAAAGATTACGCCCGTATGATAGGTATCGGCGGTATTGCTATGGCTGGTGTTATCGGTATCATCAAATCGTGGGGTATCATAATGCAGGCCGTAGGTTTGGCTGCCCGCGAACTTAAAGGTAAGAGCTCAGGTGCTAAGGAAGTACGTTGGCAGCAGGACATCTCGATGAAGCATATCGTATTCTTCATCGTCATCGCACTCGTAGCTGTGTTACTGTTCTTCTGGTTCGGTGTTATCAGCACATTCTGGCAGGCCGCTGTAGCATGGCTTGTAGTAGTGATTATCGCCTTCCTGTTCACTACTGTTGCCGCTAATGCTATCGCTATCGTAGGTAGTAATCCTGTATCGGGTATGACTCTTATGACCCTTATCATCGCTTCCGCTATCTTCGTTGCAATCGGTCTTAGCGGTACAAGCGGTATCGTTGCCTCGATGGTAATTGGTGGTGTTGTATGTACGGCCCTTTCAATGGCTGGTGGTTTCGTCACCGACCTTAAGATTGGTTACTGGCTCGGTTCTACTCCCAAGAAACAGGAAAGCTGGAAATTCCTCGGAACCCTCGTATCTGCTGCTACTGTCGGCGGTGTTATCATGGTGCTCAATCAGGTTTACGGCTTCTCAGGTGAGAATGCACTCGTAGCACCTCAGGCCAACGCTATGGCTAAGGTTATCGAACCTCTCATGATGGGTGGTGATACCCCTTGGATACTTTACATGGTAGGTGCTATCCTCGCACTTATCCTCAACTGGCTCGGCGTACCTGCTCTGGCTTTCTGCCTTGGTATGTTCATACCTCTGTCGCTCAATACTCCGATGCTTGTCGGAGGTGCCGTTGCCTACTTCGTTAGCAACCGCAGCGACGACCAGGCTGTCAACGATGCTCGTCGTGATCGCGGCACCCTCATCGCCTCTGGCCTCATCGCCGGCGGTGCCCTCTTCGGCGTATTCGCCGCGATAACCCGTTTCGCCGGTTTCGAATACCAGAACCCCGTTCCCTTCGAAACCTGCCAGATCCTCGGCTGTGTCGCCTACGCCCTCCTCATCATCTACCTCATCTGGGACGCCCGTCGTGCTAAACCCCTGACCCGCTAATCCCACTTATTAGACCATTTAAAAAGCTGTCTGCAATCTTCGCAAGGATTGCAGACAGCTTTTTAAATGAGAGTACACGAGTATATCCGAATTTTTTATTACAAAATTTGTAGTAAGAATGCGATCTTGGTTTCCTATTTTAAACTCTGTATGCTTATAAATGTTCTTAATTAAAAGAGTTATAATAAGGCTGGAGATTTCAATAGTAAAATAATTATTGAAATCTTACAGAATAATAAATATCTTCATAAACTATAAAATATGGCTACGATAAATACCATACGAATTACGAATCCTTCTAAGGAGTTGGTCGCTTTCATAGAGAGTGTACAACAACGTAAGGATGAGCAAATGAAAAAGATGCGTGAACGTTTTTTATCTGAGTGTTAATGGAGTTGACAGAACAAATATTCTCTGATAAAGAGGGCAATCATTTATTGGTCGCCCTCTGTTTTTATGATATTGAATATAAATAAGAGGTTTTGTGTATACCAGAAGAGTACTCTGATACTAAGATAATAGATATTAGCATTACTAAAGTTTATGTTGATAAACCTATTCATTACAGTGTGTTTTTTAGAATGAGCTCTTGGCTGTTGAAGGAGTTTGAAGAACAAGAGGACGTTATTTTTACATTTATATGTTCCACTGAGGAATTAAATACAAATCATCCTGATATTCTTCCACAGGAATTTCGATGGAAATTATTTGATAAATTATATCAGAGACAAGTTAATACTTTACAACTCAGAGTACAGGATATAGTAGTAGGTCCTGAGGGTTATCAATCGTTAAGTCGGGCTTTTTATCGTGATAAACATGCTCCCATTATTAATATTATAGTTGCATATTTACAAGAAAAACAACAAGAATATTAGATACAGTAACGTCCAAGATTATCGATGATACCTGTCATAACCAACGGTCTCTAATTACCTTAGTCCTTATTATCGATAGTGTCCTGTTCGGTGCCTTGGCCACACTGTCACCTTTTACTGACTTCAAATACCAAACCGTTTTCTTTGAGACCTGCTAAACCTTTGGCTACATCACTTATACTCTCAAAATGCTTGAAGAAGATAGTTGGATTCTGATGACTACTAAAGGAGATTACCGACAATTCAAACATCCGATAAAGAAAGGAAAAGTGACTGTGAGCGGAAAACCCAGTGAAATACTTGACCAATTTTTACTTAACAGTATATAGAAGCAAGGAGGGTGGTGTTAAGTCATTCCGTTAATTATCAACTAAAAGATTAACAAATTAACCAATCAATTATGGCAAACCACAAATTAACGATAGATGTAATCTGGACAGGTAAAAATTTCTGTTGTTTCTGGAGTGATGATGATGCAGGTACGGTGTTTGCCATGGCAAAGACACTTTCAAAACTAAAAAAAGATTTTGCGGAATCACTCAAATGGCACATAGAGGGTTGTGTGGCAGACGGAGATACGCTTCCGGAATATCTTTTGGTTGGAGATTATGAGTTAGAGTATAATCTTGATACAGCTGCGCTACTTAGAGATGCTGAAACATATACCACTTTGGCAGCAATAAGCCGTGCTTCCGGTATAAATCAAAAGCAACTCTCTCACTATGCTAACGGCATCAAACATCCTCGTCCTAACCAGCGAGCCAGAATTATAGCTGGGTTACATATTATAGCGGCTCAAATAATGGCATTGTGTTAGTTTATATTCCCAATATATTCTTACTTTTAAGGTCGTAATTAGAGTTACGGCTTTTTTCGTACTTAATTTGTCTTTATATTTATTCCTAAATTCAGATGATATAAAAGAATAAATATACTATCAAATTAATTACAGTGCTATTTTTACTCATTCTGACATTAAACTTGTTGTGCTAATACGAATGTCTTTCTATTTACACTTTCAAATCCTTCTTATTACTTTTTCAGCTTAAAACCTACCCTTCGAAATGTGAAAATTATATAAATAATGATATAGTACCCACAGTTTTCTTAATATCTTGAAACATAATAAGTTTAAAATGGACTTTTGTGGTAGAAAAAAGTTGATATATCGATAAAAATTGTTACTTTTGTATTTTGTAAAGCATCTATAAACTATTGCGTAATGAAATATAAACTTTACTTGAAAAATGTTCCTATATCTGATGTGGAATTAAAAGCTGATGTGCTGCGTGTACAGAATCTTATTGCTCCTGCTCCTTTATCAAGCAAAAAATATGATGAACTGGGAAACTACAATAGTGATACTGTAGCACGGCGTTTTGGTAAGAGACGTTGGAATGATGCTATGATTACCTTAGGGCTTAAGCCAGCTCAAGTTTTCCATACAGAAAAAGATCTGTTTGATAATATTGCTAAAGTATGGTTAGCAAAAATGGCTCAACCGGTAAGACGAGATATGGATGACCATCCAGCTTCAACTATATCTTCTGGTGCATATTTACGGAAATATGGAAGATGGAATATAGCTCTTAAGAAATTTATAGAATATGTTGAATCAGGAGAGGATATAATTTCTCATAACTATACAATGTCAGCCTCCTCTCATAGAACTAAACGCGAACCTTCACTTAGGTTAAAGGTACAAGTCTTACTTAGAGATGGTAATCATTGTAAAATTTGTGGTGTAAAATGTGATGAAGGGTTACATAAACTGCATTTCGATCATATATTACCGTGGTCTAAAGGAGGAGAAACTACATTAGATAACCTTCGAGTACTTTGTAAAGCATGTAATGAAGCCCTTGGAAATTCAAATTACCCGAATGAATAATAACCTTTATTCCTTCCAGACCTAAGCTATAAATTTCATTTTAAAGAGTTCAAAGCACATTTAACTTATTAGATTTTAGTTCTAAATTGAAGTGAACGTGTAATCCAGTAATCTTTCTCAATAAAAAGGGAAAGGATACCGAGACCTCCGTCTGATTTTGAGCGGCTTGCAGTATCAATAATATCAGAAAATAAATCTTTATTTCCGTGTAGATTCATACGATATTCCAATTACGTTTAGTTGGTAAGACCGTCTCAGAGATGTTTAGTTTATACATAGTGACTCCATTAAGTGATTGTTTAAGCATTTCGAAGGGTTGGGCTATATTTTCAAGTATAGCTCCTACCAAGGCTCTTACATAGTTTGGATAGGATAGAGCTAACTCTAAAAGTTTTTTCCGTTCATCCTCTGTTTGCTCTCTGATAATATCGGATATATGCGATATGGCTTCATTAGGTGTAGTTGCAGGGATTTTACGAAAATATCTGACTGCATCCAGCAATTGAAGTAGTGGAATGGTTGACTCTGTAATTGGATTACGTTGAAGAAAGAAGCTGATTTTATATGTTGCTCTTTCTGTCGGACGTCGATATACCGAAGAGCCTATTAGGATATTAGATGAGATCTGTGTAGTGAGACCTAACTTTGCAAATGCTGCAGTGCCTGAAATGTATCCAATAATCTTGTTATTTTTCACGAAGAGATCTTTGATTACCTCTTCCAGTCTGGGTGAGAGTTGTCCAAAACGGGTATTCCGTGGTTTGAAGTAATGTCCCTTTGACAACCTTGTAAGTTTTTTTTGCACTACCTGTCTGTTAAGGTAACGTACAAGCGTCGGTTGTTCTCGATTTTCAATTCCAAAGTATTGAATTGTAAATACTTCTCCGGGTTCAAACTGCTCTAATCTCAACTTTATTTTATTCGCGATTGTCATATTAAATCTAATTAAGTTACAAAGATATATAAAATGTCTTGTTTTTACATGTAAAAACAAGACATTTTATATTAAGCCTGAATTTGATAGGTTTTTGCTATAGTTGAGAGTGAAAAATGTAGTGAGCTAAGGTAAATTGGGATGGGTTATTATGTTGATTCCTTCAGCTGACGGTGCAATCTGAATAGGTA
>CAMWVA010000058.1 GCA_947177575.1 uncultured Porphyromonadaceae bacterium
CGCAATTTCATTCGGTTGTTTGGCGCAATTTCATTCGGTTGTTTGGCGCAATTTCGGAGTCTAAAGCTAAAAACAGCATTGCTCGTATCGAATGGCAGAGACGTATCGGACAAAAGAGGTAGGGACTTCAGACCACAAAGAGGACTATCAGACTTGAGAAGACAAGGATAAAGTTAGCGGTAGCGTAAGTGACAGTATAACCGACCATCGGCACTGTACTGCCGATTGAATCCTGAATAGCACCTATAGCGGCTACTCCGCAACGGGCGCCGGCCACACATCCTAATGTCTCAGGAGCCGAAAATCTGAATACTTTGTTGCCAAGGAATATACAGATTATCATCGGTATCATTGTACATACAGCGCCGACAAGCACCAGTGTCACACCGACACTCTTTACAGCAGGTATAAATGCCGGTCCGGCCGTAAGACCTATAACGGCAATAAAGACGTTCAGACCTAAGTTGTCAAGAAACCAGACTACCGATGAGGGTATGTAACCGAATTTAGGTTTACGGTTGCGATACCAGCCTAAGAACAGACCCATAAGCAATGCCCCACCGGTGGTACTAAGAGAAATAGGAATACTTTTTAACCTTATGGACATAGCACCGATAAAACAGCCGACCGCTATACCCAGACCGATAAAGACCATGTCGGTGGTTTCGATTTGTTCAGACGTGGCGGCCGATTGTTTATTCTCGGTTATTTCGGCTGTATGAGCCGGTTCGGCAGCTTTCTCTATAGCCGCTGCCTCATCCTGCACTTTCTTCAGACCGCCAAGCATTTTGGGTCCCATCATAGACAGGAACCATGCTGACCCTATAGCACCGAAAACGTAAGTCACCGCATAACATGCTGGTATAATCTGTTCGAGGTAATCCTTTTCGGGCTCCGGTACTGTTAAGCCCCGGACTGTGTCACTTATCACACCTAAGGCTGCCGAGCATGTCTGCGAACCGGCAAACAGCCCTACCCCTTCGCCTGTACTGTAATTCATAATTTTGGCAGCCGCTACCACTGTACCGGCACATATCAGAGCCTCTACCACAGCAAAACCGACCTGTTTCCAGCCGTGACCGCGTAAGGCATGGAAGAACTGAGGTCCCACACTGTAACCTATCGAAAAAAGGAAAAGTATAAAGAACAGCGATTTCACCACGGCCGGTATAGGTATGTCGAGCTGACCTACTATAATACCCACAAGCAGTGTGGCAGCTACCGAACCGAGTGAAAACGAACCGTATCTCAGTTTGCCAAGCCAGAAACCGACACCGAGAGTAAAGAAAATAGGTATCACAGGGTAATGCCGCAATATATCAATGAACCAGTCCATAATTAGAATTAAGTTTTGAGAATTGGAATTTCAGCCAGAAAGAGGAAAGAGAAAGACTCCTGAAAGATGTGATATAAACAACCTTTCAAGAGTCTTAACGTTTCAAAGTGTCCTATAGGTTCACAACTTTCTATTCATATAGAGCGAACAGCAAGCATCGAAACAGTAGGGTCAGTATATTCAGACGAAAGAATTATATGCTACTCCTTACTACTCTGAATGCTACTCATTATGAATCAGACCTGTACCAACACCTTAGCAAGTCCGTCATGGAAGTCACCGGCTTGTCGGAAGTGAGGCCTTATGATATATTTTCCATCTTCATTGATGTAGCCCCATTTGCCGGTGGCTGTCTTCTGCACACGTGCAAGACCTTCGCTGTACGGACCGGCTTCAAAATATATGGAGAGAAGCTTTTCATCTACCGGGAGAGCGGAATATTCTTCCACTTCATGGACCGGAGTGTCTATGACATTACCTTCCCTATCAATATAGTGTTCTTCTCCGTCTATCATAACTTTTGCCACTCCTCCGGAAAAGTCGCCTGCTTTCTCAAAACAAGGTGCAATCACAAACTCACCTTCCTTATTGATGTATCCCCGTGCCCAATCAATTTTCACCACGGCCAGACCTTCGTGAAAATCTCCGGCACCATTAAAGGAAGGAGGTATGACAAATTCTCCCTTATGATCAATATATCCCCATTTCCATTCTTTTGATGCGCCCATAGTTTAAAGTTTATTTGAGATAATTTTACATTCGGTAAAAAGGATTTTAATGACTTTAGTGTCAATGATTACAAAGTTAATTCTATTTTACTATAGTTCGTATTCAGACTGATTTAAATTGTGAAATTTTTGAAGTAAAATAACAATTAAAGCAAGATAGCTCCAGCCTTTCCAACTTAACATTGTAGTGTCGAATCAAATTACGAAAAAAATTAATGTGGTACGGTTACGTTTGACTCACTTGTTCGTATCTATAATGTAAGCAATGAAAACAGACAATCTGACATCTTCATTCTTAGCATTTCGTGACATGCGGTGAGGAAATTTATGTCAGTCTCAGTTACGACGAAAACAATGACTGTCGGCTCTTTGTAAACGGCTCATTAAAAACATTTAAGTAACTCCAAATTACACAAATATGAATATACTTCGTATGCTGCTCTCAGGAGCGGCCGCACTCCCTATATGCCTGATGGCTCAGGAAAATAACGATTCCGTGTCTGCAAACTGGGAACGGGACCTTGAACTCAACGAGGTTGTCGTTGTGGCAAAACGTTCGGTTATAAAACAGCAAGACGGCAAGCTCTTATATATTGTAAAGAACGATCCTTATGCCAAAGGCCTTGATGGTATAACCATACTTGACAGAATACCCCGTGTTTCAGTTAATAACGGAACTGTAGCTGTAGCTGGCAAGGATAACGTTCGTTATATCATTGACGGCATACTTATGGAACTTAGCCCATCGGCAATGGCAATGCGTCTCCAAAATCTGCGCGCCGAAGATATTGAGAAAATAGAGTTGTTAACCACCCCTCCCTCGCGATATGCCTCAGAACCTAATGCTGTGTATATTTCGATTACCACACGTAATGAAACCCTTGGTACCAAGGGAAACGTGTATGGCTCGTTGAATCATGGTGATAAGCTACGCGAGTATTTCAGCGGGAGTATAAGCCACACTACAAGAAAGTTAGACATGTCGCTTGACGCAAGTGTGTCGAACTACTACTCCACCAACGACAACGACATAGAATATTCGTTTTTAGACGGTTCTCCCTCTCGTATATCTTCAACGCAGACTAAATCGCATCTGTTTGATGCCGGGTTCAATGCTCTGCTCAGATATAAATTTACACCCGAAATGAATATCGGTGTGATTGCTAACTATAATTATGAGTCTGTATCAAGCAAAGGGAAAAACTTCACCGAGTACGGAGGCTATACCTCAACATCGCAATCTCTTACTAAATCGAGACCGAATGATGCTCTGACTCTTACCGGTTTTTACGACTGGAATTTCGGCACTAAAGGAGAATCCATGCAGCTGACCTATAATTATTTCGACCGTCACAGTCCGACTTTGTCTGACATTACAACCATATATAGCAATAACGCTGAGGATTATGGCGTGAACGAAGACGGAAAAACCATCTACCGTTTCCATAGCGGAAAAGCCGACTTCAAACTGCCATATAGCTGGGCACAGCTGGAAACCGGTGTCGCTTATACCGACATTCTCAATTCATCCGACAACTTTCTGGAGCAGACCTCTATGAATGGTTCCGCACTAAATAGAAAATCCGACATTTTTGGCTATTCGGAACGCATAGCAGCCGCCTACTTTACAGCCTCACGCAATCTTGGCACCGGTTTTTGGGGTAAGGTCGGACTTAGATATGAATACACACGTACCAAAGGAACTCAACAGTCGGTAGACCATGTTGACTGTGACAAATACGGACACCTGTTTCCGTCAGTTAATCTCTCATGGAATAAAGACCGTATTGGCTCGTTCAACGTCAGTTACTCTATGGGCATGGGCCGTCCAAACCTTTGGGAACTGAATCCTTTCAAATACTATTCCACTACCGACGAGTATGCTGCCGGAAATCCAGCTCTTAAACCAACTGTATATAACAATGCCGAGATAAATTACTACGGACTGGGAGGACTCTATGCTGTGCTTTACACGTCGTTTGCCTCTGATGCTATCGGCTACATTCGTAGATTTGATGAAAATGGTGTTATAAGTACAATGCCTTATAATTGTCTCTCCACAAACAAAACAGGATTGTATGCCAGTTACAAACGTACCTTCTTTGGCAGATGGGAAATGAAGGCAGGCGGTGAGGTGTTTTGCACATCTTCACACAGCGATGTGCCTGATTTCAAAATCAGGAATATGGAAGATTGGTCAGGCAAACTCGAGCTTTCATCCAATATAATGCTTAACAGACCGAAAACCCTGATATTCGCAATTCAGTTTATCCACTTCTTCCCTTGGCAGCAGAACTTGATTAATTATGAATCTTTCCAACTGTTCAACCTCTCGCTCCGCTATTCCCTGCTCAACAATCGTCTAAATCTGCAATTGAAGGCAAATGACATTTTCGGATGGAATAAGACAAGATCAAAAGAACACTATGCTGATTATACAATACACCAGACATTTAATGCTCATACAGCTTATGTAATGTTTGGAATAAATTACAGATTCGGACGTGATAAAGTCAATGGAGTATGGCGAGCCTCTAAAGAAGAACAATCAAGCAGAACAAAATAATTTATGAATAGTTAACTTCTCCTATAGATAATAAGAACGAGGCTGCGCAATGCACAGTCTCGTTCTTATTAATACAATTTATAACGCTATCTCTTCTAATTATCGTGATTTACGATAGAGGAAGCAACGGTTGGAAGTGACATATATCTCTCCTTCTGTCAGATTTCTCACTCTACGTCCCTGAAGGTCATATACTGCCACTACGGACGGATCAACATCCATTTCTATCATCTCTACTCCGTCCACATTGACGGTTGCCACATTACTATGGTCAGATTCGCCACGGTCATAAACCACACGAACTGTATAATTCATTTCGCCTTCTGCCTTCGGAGTGGTATCAAGGAAAGATTCAGAAGTAACAGGCACATCGTTAAGTTTGACACCATCACGATAGATGTTATAGCCCACGAATACAACTTCAAGCGGTATAGCCGCACTCTCGTAAGTGAAATCATCTATGTGCATTGCCACACGGCTGTGACTCACGCATCTTACTGCAAAATATTTAGCACCATCCGGAACAGTGAACTTAAACTCGTTCCAACCGCCAGGAATCGTACGCCAGTCAATATCGTCAAGTCTTTGCATGGCTTCTACGGCAGGAGCGGTAGTAGAGTAATAAACCTCGAACATTTCGCGTCCCTGTTCGTCAGATTCTGCGCGTGCCATGAAGCTTATCTGATGTTCGCGGCCTGATAACTCAGGAGTAATCAGCCAGTCATCATTATCGCTCAATCCTGAACTGTAGGCGGCCATATATTTCTCACCGGAATAAGCTTTAAGACGTTCGCCGATATCTTCTGTGATCGCACCAGGATTAATGACTACCCAACCGATAGGACCTGTAGAACCCGGGAAGAAATAGCTGACGCATATTCCGGGAGCTTGGTCCTTATCTATAATTGTCCATTTTCCTGCACGGTTCACGTCCCAATCGCGATATGTTTCGAAATCATCGGTAATCATGCGTATGGGCTGTCCGGATAGATCAGGCTTGCTCCAATGAAGCTCAACACCTTCCGTATCCTGATCGGCAGTAAGGTCATTTACTGCAGGCCGTTCAGATTTCAATACGTATGTCTGTACACTGTTTGATATGTCATTATCGGGAGTCTGGTCAAGATCAGAAGATAGACGTGCTGTAATGACAGCAGGGTCATTATCATCTACCGAGGGAACATAAACGGCTTGGAAACGAGCCAGTCCGAACTCCGAATCAACGGTTTTGCCCTCAACGGTACTGAACAGACGCTCACCGGCATAAAGCTGGATTGAATAGTCACCGTCGCCGAAAGGTTTGAGTCCATGATTCTTGACAAGGAAGTCGAGATTTGCTTCCGATACACCAGCCTCAACTTCATCACGGTCTATCTTCAGGTAATTCACTTCAAGATCATAGTCCTTATCATCGCGTACGGAAATCTCGTCGAGAAGTATCTGTAGCGAACCGGATAAACTTTTATCAGACGGTATTGCTGCAAAAGAAATGAATAATGATTTATCCTTGTATTCCGAGAGATTTACAACAGCTTCCTTCCAATCCCAGTCTTCCTGCAGACCGAACTCTTTTGTAAAGACAGGAACATATTCTCCAGCCAGTTCTTCCGATACGCTTATAGCAAGTTTGCCACCTATACCTTCTTCATTAGTGCGACCCTTATATTGGAATCGTAAAGAAGGCTTAGAGACATTCTTCAGCGAAATACGTGAAGACACGAGAGCCTGTGCATCTTCGCTCATCATTCCGTAATAATCGGAAAGACCGGGTTCTCCGTCAGCTCCTTCCGACTGAACTGGGTTCCATCCTGAAAGGTCGTCCATAGCCGTACCCTGAACTATCCAGCCATGATTGAGCGCAGCTCCGAAATGTTCTTCAAATGGCAGTTCAAGATCCGGACCTACCATAACCATATCACTGACTGCAGCCTCTCCAGTAGTACCGATAGCATTGGTAGCTACAACTCCTACTGCTGTAGCAAACTGATATTCAAGGCCTCCTAAAGGTAGCTCCACGTTAGTTACACCTTCCACAGTAGTCAGAATGGTCATATATTCCGGTTCGACGATGAGATAATTTATATCATCGAGATTGACATAGCCGCCATTGACACCTGTTTCATCCATATCCCATGATAGGATAAGTGTATCATCTTTATACTTCAACACTACATTATCCGGAGTGTGGGGAATATCAATTCCAACCCAACCTTTTATGGAAGCGCTTAGACCACAAACACCATCGGTTGTGTATGAGCGGATATCATATATATTGAATCCCTGCGAAGCATTTCCATCAGTAATGGTATAGGTCTGTCCGGGCACAGGATTTTCAACAGTTCCTACTAATGTAGAGCCTCGGTAGACTTCGGCTTTAGAAAGAGCATCAAGAGTCTCTCCGGAAATAGTCTTCGTAGGAGCAGTGAAGGTAATGTCAGCCTTAAGTTCGCCTGCCGGAGCAGGAGTTATAGCTGCATCAGCCGGGGCTGCCGGTCCGTCTGTATTAGCAAGGGTAGTGATTTCAAAACCGCCGAGGCCCAGAAGGTCTCCATTAATGGAGGCACAGTGGAACCCTATACGATAGTCACCACTCTTGTCTACCATAAAGCTTGCTGAGTAATCGTTGAATTTCGAGATTCCGTAAGTGGTGATTGTCTGTGAGTCAATATCTATGCTCATATCATCAGGAGTATCACCCATACCGGCTTTTACCTCAATGATTTCGGGACTAATCACACCCATCTTAGCGCTTGCGCTATAATTGATTTCATAAAGCTGACCTGCTTCGAAATGTATCATCGGAGACATGATCCAGTCGTCCTGACCGGCGCAGGTAACGGATAAAAGGTCTTGTGCCCATGTATCGCCATCGGAATCCGCATCTACGATAAGGAATTTATTGAAATCTCCGTAAGGAGAAAGTTCGCAAGGCACCTCATATACCGATGAACCGATAGATACAGTCTCGGAATATGCGTAT
Source organism: uncultured Porphyromonadaceae bacterium (assembly GCA_947177575.1). Lineage (GTDB taxonomy): Bacteria > Bacteroidota > Bacteroidia > Bacteroidales > Muribaculaceae > Lepagella. Next base: position 7,611 of record CAMWVA010000058.1, read on the forward strand.
GGACCTGCGATTTCCCTGAATACAGGTCGTATGCCGAATTTAAGATCCGCAGTGGTACCTTCAGGAAATTCAAATACATAAGATGTACCATCGTAATCACGAATCCAAGGCTGGTCATAACCGTCAGTGGTTATTATATAAGTTGTCTCTTCAGGATTAACGTAGCCTCCGTGCTGTCCGGATTCTGAAACAGGATTCCAACTAAGAGTAACTTTCGTTCCATCCACGCTGCAATTTATTCCGGTCACAGCCTGAGGATAATCTTCACCAATCCATTTCTGAAGATTTGTTTTTACTCCTTCGACATCGTCGGCACTTACCCAAAGGGTAATATTGTACAATCCATTATATTTTGCAGAAATGTCAAGTTCACACTTTGAGCCGGGCGTAATGTCCTTTTCCCAATGATTGCCGTCAAGAGAAGCATGAGCTTTAAGTTTACCGGCCAACGTGTTTCCGTTTACAGTATGGTCAGGAGCAGTAAAGGTGACTGTACCGTTCAGGTTGTCTCTCTCGAATGAGAGAGCTGCATCTTCAACAGCAGCCGGAGCCTGTGAATCATTTTTTTCGCGGACTATATGTAACCCGACTATCTCCTGATTATTAGGAAACAGAGATACAAGAGAGGCCTGATATGTAACCGGGTCTACAGTGTAAAGTCCGGCTTCTCCTTCATCGGTCATAGCAGCCCAGTAGAATATTCCTGTCTGCGGATCGATCACGGCGCTCTGCATATATTCAGGTTTTACATCGGTATGTCCGAGCTTGGTGAGTTCACCGGTAGCTTTATTAATACGGCAATACACTCCGTTGCAGTTAACGCCATAGAGGTTTCCGTCGGGAGAAGCGGCGATAGCAAGGATGCGCTGATAATCATCAACGCTATTGATACCAAGCACGTCTCCTGTAGCCATATTCATACGGCCGTACATAAACCAGGCGGTATCATTATCATCATTCTGAAAGTATCCGTAGGCAGCGCATGTCAGCGGGTCGTAGATGATTGAGAGAGCACTTGATGATTGATTCAGCTGGTTGCGTTCGCTTATCAGTTCCCAAGTCTCAGCATCATATATTTTCTGGGCAGTCTCGACAGCTCCCATATAGGGACTATACATCGAAGAGATATAGAACTTTCCGTCGCCCATAAATGCACATCCGGAGGGCTCGAAATCATCATACCAGAAGTCGTCAAAAGAATGGATATTCTTGACCGATATATGATCGGAAGGAGAAAACTCCACTATATATGGAGTATCGGTATTGATTACCATTCCCCGTAACACGATTGTTCCGTCTTCCGGAAGATTGTCTGTCGGGGAAGACAAGGCAGGCGCCTTATACTTTACAGGCGAAGGTGTGATTGAGACAGCGGATTCAGTCGAGCGTATTCCGCCGCTTTTCATCTTCTTGAAACCAGCATAAGCAACCGGTATTGTAGCAGCAGATACAGTCACTATAGCCAGTCCTGAAATCAGTCGGTTTAGATGCGTCATGTTAAAGTTAAGTTGGTGATAACGCAAAGTAACTGCCTTTTCCACTGACAGGCAAATTTTCTTAGTGTCACGTTGTATGATATATTCAATTTACCACAATTTGGAATATGCCAATGTTGCAATTGATAAATTGAAAGATGTGAATATATTGAATATCAATATTTTAAATAAATACACCAAATTAACTGTTCTCTGGCTCGTCCAAAGAGTTGGAAGCCTCTTTACCGATACTTTTTGCGAGTTTAAGATACTCTGAAGGAGTCATTCCGTTGGCTTTTTTAAAAGCTCTGATGAATGTACTTCTCGACTGGAATCCGACGGATTCGGAAATGGCTTCAAGAGTCATCATACCATATTTTGCGGTGTCGCTCAGACGACGACACGCCACACGGATTCTGAGATCATTGATAAGTGTTGAGAATGATTCGCCATACCGCTCATTGATAACCTGACTGACGTATGAAGTATTGACCCCAACCTTACTTGCAAGTTGAGAAAGCGAGAAGCCCGGCGTACAGATAAGGTCCGTGTCATTGAGAATTTGGCTTATTTCACGGTAAATTTCTTCCGATCGGTCAGAGTTAAGACTTGAATTTACATATTTGTCCCCACTTTGACCATTCTCCTGCATCGAATCAGAAGTAGAAACACTTTCTGGTAAAGCCTGCACAAAATGGCTTACATTCTTGTCGGGAAGTATCGGTTCCTTGATCTGTGATTGTATCTGGTTATACAGGGCTCGATTACGCTCCCTTAGTTTCACGGACTGCCAAATGATTATAGTGATGAATACAGAAAAGAATATAATCAGGATTCCGCCTATTACGAGCCATTGTGTAAGCTTCTCCTTTGTCTCCTGAAGGGCTGCGCTCTTCTCTTTCTCCCGTCTGATAGAATGTAGAAAATCAAGTTCGATTGCCATGCGAAGGTGGGCGTTCGACATTATAGAGTCACGAATTGAAGTGTATGATCTACCATAATTCAATTCGGTGCGTCCGGGCAATTTGGAGAGAACAGAGAGTGATTGTAGTTTAAGATTCGGTTCGTTCAGACTATCGGATATTTCAAGTGCCCTCATAAGACTTTTCTCTGCTTTGTCGAAATTGCCTTGTTCCATGTAAGTCTTACCAATGGTATTATGCTTGGCAGTTTCGCACCATATAGGATCTAATTCAGGGGAAAGCACTTTTATCGGAGATGAAATCAGGTGTCTGCCCTCATCATATCGTTTTTGCTGAAAGAATTCCACAGCCCGTAAAAGACGTCGGGCGTATGCTATGGTTCCGGAGGATTCGGGTATATTCTCATCCATGATACGGCGATACGGCGTAAGATCGACATGAATATTATTCTCCAAACGGTTGCAGACTATAGCTGCCATACAGTTATAGTTGCCTGTTTCTTCCGCCAGCTGAAGTCCTTTGAGAGAATATTCGTCGATTTTCTCCTGAAGAATATCGGAAGGATAACATGTATCATACTGCATCAGCATGTGAGCAATGTTGAGACATATTATTGCCTGCGGACTCTTCATCCCGTAAGTCTCAGCTTTATCATAGGCATTCGAAAGATTCAAATATCCTTGGGAGTAGTCGTTATAATCGAAGGCATAAATTATACCGAGATTATTTTGTGCGAGAATAGTCTTTTCAAGATCAACCGAAGAAAGCTTTGGCGAGTATTTCTCATTAACGACAGAAAATACCACCAATGCACTATCGCGTAAATGACGTCGGTAATAATCGCGCCCCTTCTCCATCAGTTCTTCCATCGGCGCCTCTTTAACATAACGATGAAATGAAGGCTCGGCATACACAAGTGTAATCAGTCCGGCAGAGACCAGAATGATTATCGCAATAGCGCATACAACAATACGCACAGTTCTATTATGAAATAGTTTTTTAAAATGCTTCAAGATGGCAGGTAGAGTTATTGATTAAAACGTTTTTTTACATAGTATTCTAAAATTCTGCGTTAAATTACACAATTCCCGTGATAGCCACAATATTTTTACAAAAAAGAAATGTCGGGTACTGAAAAGTTTTTTCAGTACCCGACATTTCTTTTTTTATAAATCACTCAGTAATGGTAACGAGTTTATACTCTTTTGAACCTACTCCGATAGCCGCAGCATGGTCAACGGTATGTGTACCGTTACGTGAGTTGATACGTTCTATAAGCTCATCTTTACCGGGGTCTGTGCTGTTGAACACCATGTCAAGACAAGCCTGGTCGAGAGCTACAGGGTCGAGAGAAGCTAACACACCTATATCGGCCATGTGAGGTTCGGCAGGATTACCGTTGCAATCGCAATCTACTGACAAACGATTAGCTACATTGATATAGAGTATATTCTGGCCATAATGATCAGCAACAGCCTTAGCCGCTTCGGCCATAGACTCACAGAAGGCGTCCTGTTTAGCTACTTTACTCCATACGGTGTCAGGATTATCGGTAGTTCCGGCGGAGTGAATCCATGATTTACCGTCAGCCGAAGCTATACCTATTGAGATATTTTTGAGAGCACCGCCGAAACCGGCCATCTGATGGCCTTTGAAGTGTGACAGCACCACTACAAAGTCATAATTGTTAATGTGCTTGCCGACATAATTCTTATTCTTAAGATGACCTTCGGGCAAACCTACAGTCAGAACAGTATCACCGTCGGCATCCATTATATCTACACCGGCAAGGTCAACAAAGCCATGTTCTTTAGCTGTCTGGTAATGCTTCTCAGTTGAATTACGGTTGCCATTGTAAGCTGTGTTACATTCGATAAATGTACCGTTTACCAGACGTACCAGATCAGCTATCAGAGCTGTGTCAAGATGATTTGACTTGTTCGACTCACCTGTCGAAATCTTAATGCCTATATTCTTTCCTTCCGCCTTGCGACCAAGAGCCTCATAGACCTTCACCAGACTCTTAGGATTAATGTCTTTAATGTAATAAACAGTCGGAATAGAATCGGCCGCCACCTCAGCATCAGCCTGAGCAGTCTTTTGACCCGAACATGAAGCAGCCAGGCTGAAGATACCGGCTGTCAACATACCGAGCATTGCAGAACGTAGTTTCATAATGTGAACAGTTGTATAGTTGAATAATATGTGATTTTGGTACTAAATAAAGTACTTTTGGTAAGTAGCAGTTGATCAGCACCTTGAGAAGCCGTAAACACTCCTCTCGCAATTGCAAAGTTAATTAAAAATATGGTTATTCGTCAATTTCTTTTAAAGAAAACAACCAATCATATTTTATACCAACTAAAAATATTTGTAAATTTGTAAAAATTTATCCTTTATTAATCAATAATGTCATCATATCGGAACAGCTTCAGGTATTTCGTTTAACTGGCACTGTGATAAATTTTGGCGATACATGAAAAATATTTTTCCATTCATGTATTCAAAAATAAAAAGCTGCTGTCTGATATTAGCTATGTTCAGACTAATATTTTAGAATATAAAGAAAAAGCAGCCTGTTAACCTTTAATTACCACCCTCTAATTATTTAACAGAGAAATGTATATTGCTTTAATCATCATTGGTAGCCTTATAGTCCTAATTATTATTATAAAAGTTATTAATGATTTAATAGATAGGCGGAAAGCAAAAAATCTAATAAATAATACCGGCACCCGTGCTTTTACACCTTCCAGGGAGAGGATAGCTGAGTCCACATTCTCAAATATCCCTAACGAAGATCAGGAGCCAGCACAAGAAGCAAAACAGGATGCTTCCCCCTATCTGCCAGGTGCCTATGTACCACCGGAGCTTCCTGTGCCAGATATAGAAGAGCCTGTACTTACAAATAAAGAAAAAGGTAATCAATTTGAAAACTATGTAGCTAATTGCTTCAAAAACCGTAATATCTTTTCTGTACTTGAATGGCATCAAGGCCCGACGTCAAGCGAAGGGGTTTACGGTATAAACTGTTTGAATCCGGATTTTAAAATCAGACATAAATTTCGCGATAACTTTAATGTAGTTTATTGGGTAGAATGTAAATATCGTAGCGCTCCGACAATAATATTCAATGAATATCAGCTGAAACGCTATTATAAGATACAACATGATACGCACTTAAAAGTCATAATGGTTATCGGGACCGGAGGCACACCTGACTCGCCGGAAGAAGTGTTTGTAGTACCACTCGACGTAATAAGTAGTAATGTAATGTCAGCTGAGCAATTAAAGACTTTTAAATTGATTGACCCTCACGCTACTTTTGCAACACATATCAAGAATTATTTCTATACTCAAGTTTTTAAAAAAGATAAATAATACAAATGTAGGGACGTACCTAATTACATTTTATAGTTGGATTTACGATTTGTAAATTTGAGATAAAGGAAGAACAGTCTTTTGGAGAGATTTCCAGCGGGAAGAAGCTCTTTAGGATTTTACGGTCGGAAAATTTGATTGCGATACGGTGTCTTGACAGAGCGGCAGCGCTCTGAATACCGGTTACATTTTTCACTTCAGTAATTTTATCAATCGGAAACCACTGCCAGCGATAAAACATTCTGATTCCAAGTTTATCACCACGTATAGCATATTTTACAGAAGCGAATATTAAAACTTCTATACCCGCTGCCAAAATTGACACTACTATTCCGGACCAATAATCGTTAGAAGTCAGCAACACTCCTGTCATACAATATGCAATAGAGCATACTACAATGGCATAAAGCCACCAGTCAACTCTTGAATTAAAGTAAATAGTCTTCATAACATAAACAAGACAGCTAAAATTAAACACACAGATAATCTCTGTTCAAAGTTAACACAAAAATCCAATACCACAAAACGACCATAATTAAATTATAACTGCCAAAGTCCGAAAACAGAGTTATCCTTACGATTATACTTAGGTATATTAGAATTAAGACTCCTCAGAAGCTGTCCTTTACAGCTTCTGAGGAGTCTTAATTCTAATATACCACACTCGCTATCAGTCCATCAGTTTACGATAGCGAATACGGTGAGGTGTGGCGTTGGCGCCATCACGCTTTTTGCGATATTCCTCGTAATCGGAGTAAGAGCCTTCGTAGAAGGTAACACGGCTGTCGCCTTCAAAAGCAAGAATATGAGTGGCGATACGGTCAAGGAACCAGCGGTCATGGCTGACAACTACAGCACAACCGGCAAAATTCTCCAGACCTTCTTCGAGAGCACGCAGTGTATTGACATCTATATCGTTGGTAGGCTCATCAAGCAACAGCACATTACCCTCCTCTTTAAGAGCCATAGCCAGATGCAGGCGGTTACGTTCGCCACCTGAAAGCACACCGATTTTTTTCTCCTGATCGGCACCAGAAAAATTGAATTTTGACAAATAGGCTCGTGCGTTCATATCACGGCCGCCCATACGGAATGATTCAACGCCTTGTGATATAACCTCGTAGACTGTCTTGTCGGGATGAAGATCCTTGTGAGTCTGGTCAACGTATGCGACTTTTACGGTCTCTCCTACTTCAAAATCGCCACGGTCTTGATTTTCAAGTCCCATTATGAGACGGAACAAAGTCGTCTTTCCGGCGCCGTTAGGACCTATCACACCTACAATACCGTTAGGGGGAAGCATGAAACTGAGGTCATCAAAGAGTACCTTATCACCGTAGGCCTTGGCAAGATGCTGAGCTTCGATAACCTTATTGCCAAGACGGGGACCATTAGGTATAAAAATTTCCAGCTTCTCCTCACGCTGTTTCTGGTCTTCGTTGAGCAGACGGTCATACGAAGCCAAACGGGCTTTACCTTTGGCCTGACGGGCTTTCGGAGCCATACGTACCCACTCAAGTTCTCGCTCCAGAGTCTTACGACGTTTGCTGGCCTGCTTCTCCTCCTGTGCCATACGCTTGGTCTTCTGGTCAAGCCATGATGAGTAATTACCCTTCCAGGGTATACCTTCACCACGGTCAAGCTCCAGAATCCAGCCGGCTACATGGTCAAGGAAATAGCGGTCATGAGTCACAGCTATTACTGTACCGGGATATTGCTGAAGATGCTGTTCGAGCCAGTCAATCGATTCGGCATCAAGGTGGTTAGTAGGCTCGTCGAGCAAAAGAATGTCAGGTTGTTGCAACAGCAGACGGCACAGAGCCACACGACGGCGCTCACCACCGGAGAGCGTAGCTATTTTCTGGTCATCAGGCGGACAACGCAAAGCATCCATAGCACGCTCGAGTTTATTATCGAGATTCCATGCATCACAGGCATCAAGTTTATCCTGAAGGTCAGCCTGACGGTTCATAAGTGCATCCATTTTAGCCGGGTCATCAAGCACTTCGGGATCACAGAAGGCATTATTGACTTCCTCGTATTCGGCAAGCAGGTCAAGAACCGGCTGCATACCTTCCTGCACTACTTCTTTCACTGTCTTGTCAGGGTCCAGTTTAGGGTCCTGTTCCAGATACCCCACACTGTAACCGGGTGAGAACACAACGTTACCCTGATACTCTTTATCGATACCTGCTATGATTTTGAGCAGAGTCGATTTACCTGAACCGTTAAGACCTATGATACCTATCTTGGCACCATAGAAGAAAGACAGATATATATTCTTAAGAATCTGTCGCTGGGGCGGGATAATCTTGCTGACTCCCACCATCGAGAAAATTACTTTTTTATCGTCAGCCATAACTTATAGGAGAATAGTTAATTCTCAGCTTAACATTTATTTTTTTGCCTTGACGCGGTAATCACAGTGTACCTTGCCTTTGGCAATATTGGAGAGTTTGGTTTTGATGAGCTGTTTGCGTATAGGGTTGACACGGTCAGTGTAGACAGTGCCGAGCAGATGATCATACTCATGCTGTATGATACGGGAAAGGAATCCGGTAAATTCTTTTTCGTGCTGCACAAAATTTTCGTCATACCAGTTAAGACGTACATGTTCATAACGTTTGACGCCTTCGCTAAGCCCCGGCAGACTGAGACAGCCTTCATCACGGGTGACAGGATCTACGTCTTCGATTATTTCAAGGTCAGGATTAATAATGACCATCTTTGAGTCAGCACATTCGGGAAAAGTGTCAGCCAGCACACCGCCGTCAAGGACAATAAGGCTTATGGCGCGACCAATCTGGGGAGCAGCCAGACCCACGCCTTCGCTATGATACATAGTTTCCCACATATCAGCTATCAGCTTCTGTAGCTCAGGGTAATCGGGCGTTATATCTTCGGCCTCTTCGCGGAGCACCGGTTGCCCGTATAGGTAAATCGGTAGAATCATGTTTGTTTGAAAAATATCCCACAAAATTAATAAAAAAACCTCTCTATTCCTCAAAAGTACAGTAACAGTTATAATATTAACATTATAGATAAAGTCATAATAACAATCCATGTCCTTAGAAGAATGATTATCCCGTATGTTTAAAGTAATTTTTTCCAAGTGTCATCTAATGTTAGAATTTATTTTATATTTCTGTTGATTAGCAATATATTATACATACTAATGTAAGGTTAAGTAGTTTGTTATATACTATTTTATACCTAATTTTCCTCTAAAACGTATTGGGAAAATTTCATGCTGAAGTTTCATAAATAG
>CAMWVA010000059.1 GCA_947177575.1 uncultured Porphyromonadaceae bacterium
ACATCTGGCTCTCCGGAGCCGTTAACAATATCTCAAAAAATAACCGAAGTATTGATGAAGGAAATGAGAAAGATATGGGAGAAACGGGGACTTTACCTTTTCTTCCTGCCTCCTTATTCCCCTCATCTCAACATTGTCGAGACTCTTTGGAGAATGCTCAAAGGGCAATGGATTCAACCTACCGATTATGTCTCGACTGACAATCTTTTCTATGCTGTCAATCGAACACTGGCTGGGCTGGGGTTCACCCATTTTATAAACTTCTCCAAAAGTGCCTGATATGTTCATTTATTTTTCTTAATTACTTAATCAATAAACAAACTAAATATATGGGATTTTTAGATTTTTTATTCGGTAAGAAAGAATCTTCGAATCAAGATAAGTCGACGCAACCAGCCACATTCAGTCAACAAAGGAATAAGACTGAGCAAAGCACTTCAGTTAAAGCCGAAGGAAGAATATCGGCACCTAAAAATATCATTGGTAACTACTTCACTCTCGACCAATTACGCCAGATACCAATGGGACAAGTACGTTTGCAACCTCTTGATGGAAGATTAGCGATGGATCCATCATCTCAAAATTTGGTACAGGTAATGGCGGCAACAACACCTGAGATAAAGAAATATCTCCCTAATCTTGATTTATCGACAGCAAAATCAATAGGCAGATATTTTCTTAATTATTGCTCTAAAACTGAACTTGGTTATGAATTCGGATATGCTATCAAAACAGGAGATAATGGTTATCTGGGATTTATTTTTGTTCATACCCCTGGAATGAATGAGCTAGCAATCAATTTCCCAAAGTGGTCAATAGACTTTTGTCTATTCAAGCCTTTTCAAGGGCAAGGCATAATGACTCAAACTATAAGTAGAGTTTTATATGTGCTTAAATCAGAGATGAATGTTAGTGAGGTATATGCTTATGTGGATGAGGACAACGAAAATTGTCTGAAAATGCTATCAAGACTTCCATTCGACCTTCAACCTGAGACATTGACAGATCCTAATACAGGTCATAAGGCATTGTTGTTTTGTTGTCCACTTCATGAGATAAATTTTCAACGCCGCTGAGCCGTATTGGAGTTAATAATATAATCATATGGCTAAGAAGCAAGAAGATAGATACGTCAAACTTGACAATGGGGAGATGGCGAAAGCCACTTTCCCTATTGTCGTGTCTGCAAGTAGAAGTACGGATATACCGGCGTTCTATGCCGATTGGTTCTTTCATAGATTAGAGAAAGGGTATTCGGCATGGACTAATCCTTTTAATGGAGTAAAGAGTTATGTTGGATATGCTGACACCAAATTTATTGTATTCTGGTCAAAGAATCCTCGTCCTCTTCTTAACTATCTTGATGAACTTAAGAAAAGAGGAATTGGGTGCTATATTCAATATACTCTAAATGACTATGAAGAAGAGGGATTGGAGCGAGGAGTCCGTCCGCTTGCGGAACGTATAGAAACATTCAAACTATTGGTAGAGAAACTTGGTAAAGGAGCTGTCGTATGGCGCTTTGATCCACTTATTCTGACTGATAAGATTGATATGGATAAGTTGCTCCGAAAGATAGAAAATATCGGAGACCAACTCCATGACTATACAGAGAAGCTAGTATTCAGCTTTGCGGATATTGAATCTTATAAAAAGGTAAAGAATAATCTTCAAAGAAGCCATATCAATTATATTGAATGGACTAAACCTCAGATGATTGAGTTTGCTCAGCGTTTAGTCGCCCTGAATAATTCTAAAGGTTGGGGTTTTGAGTTGGCAACCTGTGGTGAGTCTGCTGATCTTGACGGAGTGGAACACAATCATTGTGTAGATGACCGTCTGATGGTTCGATTTGGGTATAATTTTCCCGAATTATTAAAACATTTAGGTGCAAAAATAATAGACCCTAATTATTTTGATAGTCTTTTTTCAGAGTTAGAGCCTACGGATATACCGGAAGATGCGATAACCTTAACAAATGGGAGATATGCAATCATTAGCCAAAATAATAAGGATAAAGGACAAAGAACCGCTTGTGGCTGCATGAAGAGCAAGGACATTGGAGAATACAATACCTGTCCTCATCTTTGTGAATACTGCTACGCTAATACAAGCAAGGAATCAGCAGTCCGAAACTGGAATCAACATAAATTGAATCCTATGCAAGATACTATAACGGGTAGATAATATGTATATAGACGAGATAAGAAAAATATCGCCTTTAACCATCGCTGACATAATCAAGGTCTGTCAGAACTCGGTTCCACCGAAGTATGCTCATGCTCCTTGGTGTCATCCCGAAGTCAATCACGGTATCAGCGTTTTACGTACTGATGATGGTCTGAACTGCTATCTCGCAGCCTATGGCGAAGCCCATGCAGCTAAAGCGTTCAAGGCAGTGAAATCATTACCCAATGCGACCTATTCAGAGCCATTTGAAGTTTACGATTGGGGTTGCGGTCAAGGTGTGGCTTCCCTCTGTCTGATAGAATATTTAAGGAAAATAGGATTGTTACACAATCTAAAAAGAATTACCCTGATTGAACCCTCAGGAGCTGCATTGGCACGAGCAAAATTTAATATTGAGCAAGTAGCTTTGGGGATAAAGATCTTTTGTCAGAGAAAAGGGCTGCCTGCTTGTGTAGAGCTTCCATTTGAATGTATGGATAAGATAGATGTCAAACATTCAAAAGTATTGCATCTATTCTCGAATATCCTTGACATCAAGACCATCGATTTACGAAAGCTTGCAAAACTCATATCGTCAAAGGGACACCGACATGTTGTGGCTTGTATCGGTCCGGCTAATCTACAAGAGGATCGTATAAATAGCTTCTGCGGTAACTTTAGCGATAAAGCTGCGACTTTTAATATGCCTTTCCGTGACACAGAATTTTTTTATAGGAAATCTTATGGAGGCTATACTTTCGGGTGTTTTATCAGAACATTCTCATTATCATTAGAGAGTGGTGAACCAGTTCTCATACCTTACAAGTTTTATGCACCAAAGCAGTTTTTTGCCGGGTATATATCTGATGTACTTGATGAAACATTAGATTCTAATGTATCTAAAAAAGACTGTGCATTTGAGATACTTGCTCCTTTTGATATTGGAGCAAGTGTTTATGAGGATATACATCCTATAATGGCTGTTCTGAATAACATTATCGTACGTGGCCTACCAACAAAAGCAAGTCCTTTTATTGAGGAAACCTTGTCAGTCTTACATGATACGATTCATATAGATGATGATTGGTTGGAATACGGCACCATAAAATATACAAGTAATTCATGTTGTAAATGTAGGATTGGAGAAGAAGGTAACTACTTAATAAAGAATGTTCCTCTTGCAGTAGCTAGGATTCAAAAGGTAATAATAGAAGCCATACTTACAGAACATCTTTCCATCGAAGAAAAAAAGTGGCGCGTTCTTGTAAAAGAAAGTGATGTGCCTTGTGCTGCTTTAGCCTTTGAAGATTTTGCTCAAATGTTCAATCATTTGACCGCTGCTACCAGAGACTATGACCATTTGAGATTTCCGGATGTAGAATTGACCATTATCAATTCTACATTCCAAACATCACCCTTACATTTGGGGAAAGATGTTTATTCGGAGACCAATCGCATGCTTAGTGAACAAGAATACGACATGGTGATAGACTTTTCATTACATGAATTATCTAAACCTCTTGATGTCGAGTTTTCTGAGTTCAATGCTAAGAATAAGTGCTATTTCAATGTTCGGTCGTCGAAATCTATCTATTCAGAACGATATATATACACAACAGACAGGATTGTATATAAACCCTTAACGAAACTGAATGCTAAAGGAACGCATGACCTAATTGAAGAGAATGTTGTACATCTTAGGTATTATGTTCAACTACTTTTCCGAAAGCAGGATTTCAGAGAGGGGCAGTTACCGATTATATCTCGTGCTTTGCAGTTGAAGAGTGTCATAGGTCTTTTGCCAACAGGAGGTGGAAAATCGTTGACTTACCAGATTTCTGCTATGCTCCAACCTGGTGTGACAATAGTGGTTGACCCTCTTATGTCCTTAATGAAGGATCAATATGATGGATTGCTGAAAATTGGTATAGATTTCTGTACTTACATTAATTCCAAAGTCCAAGATAAGGCTTATAGAGAGAGTCTGATGAAGGACTCAAAGATACTCTTCGTATTCCTTTCACCGGAAAGATTGAGTATCTATCGTTTCAGGGAAAGTCTACGGTCAATGGCCGATAATCATGTCTATTTTGCTTATGGTATAATAGATGAAGTTCACTGTGTCTCTGAATGGGGACATGATTTTCGGTTCTCTTATCTTCATTTAGGCAGGAATCTTTATACTTATGTATTACCGAAGCAAACTGATGATAATGAATTGAATCATATAACTTTGGTTGGTCTGACAGCTACAGCATCCTTTGATGTGCTTGCAGACGTAGAAAGGGAATTATCCGGAAATAATGCGTTTCCTTTGGGCCCGGATGCAACAGTTAGGTATGAGAATACTAATCGTCTTGAACTTCAATACCGTATAATTAAAGTTAATGATGACGAAGCTTATGATAAATGGGATGTGTACAGAGCGAAGAATGAGATGGTACCAACCATAGTATCATCTATTTTTCGGGAGTCTTTTCAGGAATTATTAAGTGAGGACAGTATAAGACAAATCAAGAAAAGATTTATTAAAAGAGAGAACATTGCAGAAAATTCTGTGTTCGCTGAAAGTATTATGGCTCATTCTCTCGATGTTGATGTAAATCCACAATGGTATACTAACTCAGCCGATGAAGCAGCTGCCATTGTTTTCTGCCCTCATAGAGGTGGAACTTTAGGTGTTCACTCTGGTAAAGAAATAGGAATTGCTGCCCAAATTAGTGATTCATTAGGAGTACCACATGTCAGTGAGTTTGTAGGTGGTGACGATCCAACCGCGCAGGATAATTTCATAAATGGCAAAACCAATATTATGGTCGCGACAAAAGCTTTCGGTATGGGTATCGACAAGCCTCATGTAAGGTTTACTTTAAATATAAATCATTCTGGCTCTCTTGAAGCGTTTGTACAGGAAGCGGGACGTGCAGGTCGAGATAAGAAGATGGCTTTGGCTGTTGTCCTTTATTCTGATAGAGTATTCAATGAACAAGATGAGTTTACTCGATTGATGGAACCTGTCCCTGTTGATTTTGGCGTTCATAAGTTTTTTTATGATGGAAATTTCCTCGGAGAAATGACAGAATGGACGGTCATGAATTATCTAATGAAGCATCAACAGACCACCACTCAGGAGATAGAGGGTAGTATACGCCAGAATAAGAGTGTAACTGGCTTTTTGCAGAAATTGAATGAGGCAAAGGAGGGTGAAGCCGTCGTGTCCTATATATCGTATAGGTATCCTTCAAGAGACTCGGAAACTCTTGATAGCTTTTTGCGCCAGTATAAATTGCGAACTATAACGCAGCAGCCAAAATCTCCAAAAGAGAATCTTCAGAAACTTAGAGAAGTTAATCAGGAGCAGTACCAAGCATCCTTGATGAAGGCCATCTACAGGATGTGCTGTATTGGTCTTATAGAAGATTTTACTCAGGACTACGGAAACTTTGAGTTTCGTATCGTAACACGAAAGAAGCCGGAAGGTGCGTATTATGACGGGTTGAAGCAGTTCTTCTTACGTTACTATAATGAGGAGCGTGCTACTGCTCAGATAGCTTATTGCAAAAAATATACAGGAACTGAAATTGAGAACTGTCTGTATTTTCTTACTCAGTTTATCTATCGAAAAATTGCTGCAAAAAGGAAACAAGCTATTCAGGATATTGAGGTATTTTGTAAAGAAGCTGTGAATAGTGATAAAAGTTGGCTTGAAGTTAATGAAGATCTTAAAGACTATCTTTATTACTATTTCAACTCTAAGTATGCGCGAAGAGATTATCATGATGAAGACGGAAATCCGTGTTCGCTTGTAAATGACACTAATTCCGGTAAGGATTTTTTCATTACTGATAATAAGATGGATCCGTCTAATGGCGTAGAATTTAAATACTCAATAGTAGCGAAATATATGAAAGTCGTAATGACTGATGGTGTTTCGTCTCCTAAAGATAACATTAAGCATCTGCAAGGTGCTGTGCGACTTATAAGACGTGGTGTATTATCTGTTAATCCGACTCTCAGTCTACTGAATGTATTCTGTATTCTTTTCCTTCGTGCAGATGAACAATCTCCATCAATGAATGAAGAACTAGAATCTTCATATCTTGATGGATATACGGCTTTGCGTAAACGTTTGAGTAATGAAAAATTTCAGTTATTCATTTCAGACTATATTCAAGAGATTAAGAGAATGAATATTACAGACAATGTACACATAGAACGGTTTGAGCTTCTTGGCCTAATGGCTGATGCTGCCTATCATATTGAATGGACTCATAATTTCCACAATAAATTTATCAGCTAATCTAAACTACAATTATGACTGCGCAAGAAATTTTAGCAAACCTCTCACAGCTTGAAAAAGAGCTGGAATCAATTTCCTCAGCTAGACTATTAGTCGAAAATACTGTCACGGCCTATAAAGAAGTGCAAGGTGAGATCAAGATATTTTTCTCAGAATTCCAAAAGGTTATAGTCTCTCTGAATAAAATATCTAATGCCTTTGAGTTTGAGAAGTCAACATTGACTACAGATGTAAAAACAACGATAAACGTTCTCAAAGGCCAACTGGATACCCTTAATAAAGAGTTTGCAAATCAATGTAATGCTATAGTTATTGAATTTGTAAACGGCACTAAAGATGCCGTAAATGAATTCAAGAATACGACTAAAGCCTTAACTTCGGACTACGAACTAAATAACGCTGCCTTAAAGGATCGTATAACTGAACTTTCTACTGTCCAAGGAACAATATCCAAAGCTGTTGCATCAGTTGCAACTATCAAAACAGATATTACAACATTACAAACTCAACTGATAGATTCTCAACAACATCAAGATGCAACTTTGGCATCTATTGCTGCTGAGCTCAAATCGACCGGAACAAGAAATGATGAAATGCTCTCCAAGTTGAGCGAAGAACTTAAGCAGTCACATGAAGACCAAGATAAAGATCTTGATGTGTTGAAGCAGGCTCAAAAGGCTCAATTCGATAAGATGGAGTCAGTCTTAAATGAAGAAGAGAAACTTGTTTCTGGAATAGAACTTACCATATCTACTATAAATGACAAGATAGTATATATTAATACTCTTCTGAATACGGTTAAGCAAAATTTGAATGACGTTTCTAATAAACTTAATGTGATTCAAGCAAAACAGGAGACACTTGCTTCAGCTGTGGAGTATGCCAAAACTGGTATCTCTGGACTTGGTAATTTAATCAACAACAAATCAAAAGAGATTTATGGAAGATTTGATGAAATCGTCAATCTCAATAAGTCTGCTAAGACTATGCTGGTTGTCAATATTGTGATTTGTATTATTGTCCTTGTTGTTACCTTATTTAGGTAACAACTCTTGTGAAACTAACGATACAACATAATATCTCATACGATGCTATAAGGAAAAAAGTAATGGAGGTTTGCTAAATGTTTTACCCAGGAAGACTTTTCCATTTTGCGTAAGATTTTAGTAGAGGAGATGTGTAATTTAAATATCTCTGAGTTATGTTTTACAGCATAGTGTTTCAGCAAGTGTGGCTAAGAGATTCCTCTTAGCCACACTTGCTGAAACACTATGCTGTAAAACATAACGTATCACCAGAGGTGAGGTTAAAGGTTAGCTTTGAATTTACAAGCTTTCAAAGTTAACTATAACATATCCATTGACACTAGAGCGAAGTGTTCTAGCTTACTCACTGCAAAATTACAAATCTATTTTGTTAATTCTCTGTCTAAAGTGAGAAAAGTAGTGGGTAACGTTCTAATCTGGTGGATAAGATTTTTATGGTTTTGTTTAGATATTGATACTTATGGTAAGACCAATATAGTGCTAATGAAACGGAATTCTGGTGAAAGATTCTTTATTTGAAAGGTTAGTTTTTTTGCAAGTGAGGGGTCATATATGTGTGACGAAATCTGATTCCTTTGAAATAAGGCTTTCTCAATAGAGGATGTAGTGGAAAGTCTCAGAAAGGTTGACCAGATTACAAATCGTAATGATAGACTGAACTTATGGCACGTATCATAACATTTCTTGCGTTTATGTTGATTGTCTTCATGGCCGAAGCCGAAACCTTCTTATACCATTTTAGCGCCGTTCCTTTGCCAAAGGCTGTCAGAAAAATAATGGAAGATCATCCCGATCTTGACATCAATTTCATATACAATGAACTTGAGAACTATAAGACAAGCGCTAAGGTCAATGCTGATAATCCGTACGATGCTCTCCGTCAGGTAATCGGGTTAAATCCTGTTACTGTTGTTAAATCCTGTAACACTTATTATCTTGAAGCGCTGCAGCACGGCAAATATGTATATACCGGAAAGGCTATCGGGCCTAACAATGAACCTGTAGTAGCAGCAACCGTCATGCTGCTTGCTCCGAAAGATTCCACTGTCATTACATACGGTATAACCGATGACTCAGGTTGTTTCTCGATACCATGCGATAGGTATGGTGTGATTGGTAAGTTATCATGCGTCGGTTATAAAACCACTTATAGGAATTTAAATTCGCCTTCTGTCGGTACAATCATTATGCAGCAACATGCCGTAGCATTAGGTCAGGTAACAGTCGAAGCCGATAACTCATATCTGTATTCTGATAAATCAGTCTATTTGCCCACTGCAAAACAGAAGAATGCCGCTCAGACCACGCAAGACTTGATTGTGAGAATGGCGATACCTCAGTTGAGAATTGGCAATGAAATAAAAACCACCACAGGCCAGCCGGTTGATTTTTTCGTTGATTTCATGCCTGCTTCTGCGGCAGAGATGGAGGGTATGAGAATAGAGGATGTGAAGCTAATTGAATACTATGATTATCCTTCTGATCCGCGTTTTCAAGGTAAGCCTCATGTTATAAATATTATCATGCAGAGATATGAGTATGGAGGTTACACCAAAGGTATTTACTATGATAACTTCATCATTTCCCGACAGCTTAACGGATATGCGAAAGTCCAGTATAAAAAGATGACTTTCGACTGGGCCGGCGGTGCCTATTATATGAATGATAAGAAGAATTATGAAAATACGGTTGAAACGTTCAGGCTTCCTCAGGAAGACGGCTCAATAAAGGAATTTGAGAGGAATTCGATAGTTGACTGCAACAGAAAAATACGTAATGCCTATTGGACTTCATTCAAAGCTCTGTACAGGACTGACAATACTGCAATAAGTAATATGGTAACAGTTGATTTTGACCGAATGCCCAAACACGTCACGGAAGGAAAGTTAACCTATACCCCTGGTTACTTTGAATCGACCGAGTATACAACTCGTAACAGTAACAGGATAAATTCGGTAGTCTATAACGGCTACTGGCATTTCAGTTTTTCTCACGGAAACTATATCACCTTTAATCCATATTATGCTTATACTCATACTAACCAGTTTTCGTCATATCACGAAGTCGATGTCGGGACAATTCTGAACGGAGCTTCTGA
The DNA here is from genome assembly GCA_947177575.1 of uncultured Porphyromonadaceae bacterium. GTDB lineage: Bacteria > Bacteroidota > Bacteroidia > Bacteroidales > Muribaculaceae > Lepagella. Next base: position 9,614 of record CAMWVA010000059.1, read on the forward strand.
CGATTCACATCAGGCAAGCGGCGACATCTCATTTGTTCACTCTTTCGGAAAATTCGGTACTCTGAAAACTATATGCCAGGGACGATTATTGCAAAACATGACAAGCTATTCGGGCTCATCAACCATGTCTGATAAAGCCCGTACCTATAGGATTGGCCCGAGTGTCACTTACAGCTACTCTGACAGTAAATTTTATGGTCTTTTCGGTTTCGGCTTATATTGGGACAAATCGCAATATGGTATGATTGAAGAAAACACGACAGCTCCGTGGGTTAATCTTTCATTACAATACGCTTACAGTTCCAAAAACTCACTTTCTTTTGATTTTAACTATGGAAAATCAATTCCATCATCAGGCTATAGAAGTGCGGCAGTAGTACAATTGTATCCTTTAATGAGTTACACCGGTAATCCATCGCTTGTTCCTTACAACTCTTTCCGTATTGATGGAACATATATCTTTATACCAAGTAACAAACTTAGTTTGTCGGCTTTCGTATCTGCCTGGATTGTTGACAACAGATATGTTTTCGATTATGAAGCGAGTTCAACAGGAATCCTGAGAACCATCAAGCAACCTATGGGTAAATATGCACAATGGCAGTATGGCTTTCAGGGATCAATCAAATTGATTAAAGATAGACTCCAACTTGGGATAAGCTGTTATATGGAACAGGCTCACAACGGAATACCGTATAATTGGACCAAGTCAAAACTTATATCCTCTATCTCGGCTTACTACTATCTCGACAGGATGTATTTGGGTGCTACTTACAACACTCCGAGTGGATATGCCGACGGATGTATGGTCGGAACGTGGATGATGCCACGCGACTCTTATACTTTTCAGATCGGCTGGAGTAATAAGAGTTGGAATCTACGCTTTTTTACACGCAATTTCCTCAGATATCACGGATATCAGACAAAAAGTGTAATGAACAGCCAATACTACGATTCAGTCGGGTATCTCTACAGTGGAAGTTACTCCGGATTTTTCCAGCTTTCTGCAACCTATACATTTGGTTACGGTAAGAAGGTAAGTTCCGACAACCAAGCCTATCAAGCCACAGGTGCTTCATCAGGTATCTTGAAATAAAAACAGTTTTTCATACTAAGCAGCGAAGTTCCCGTTAGTGATGTCGGGAGCTTCGCTGCTTTACATTGACCTTCATTGGATACTTATCTGAGGATTGAGGTTGAGATATTGGTGTCTCCGTTCAGTTCGTTGGTTTTGGTTACGCGTTTGCCGTAATTGAAAGTGTAGGTGATGTTGAGGGTGATACGACGGTGAGAGTATGAGTCGTACTGAATCATTGTGCTGTCGTACCACCGGGTGTTCAGAGTGTCTGTGCTGAGTCTCCATGATGACTGAAACATATTGACGAGTGATAACTGTATATTCCATCCGCTGGCTGCCCAGCCGGCACCGACGGAATAGTCGGAAGGCATTTTTCTGAGATAAGCGGTCTCGCCGTCAACGTAGCTGCTTCTTGAGCTCCAGTAAGCATTGAGAAAGAAATTACCGAGATAGTAATCAGTATTGAGACTACAGGTGAAAGGATAGTGAGATATGCTGTTGCTGCCGGTTGTCTTGTAAAGAAGCAATCGCGGTGCTAAGGTCACTGTCAATTTGCCGTCAGATGATTTGCCGGTTAGTTGTAGTCCTATTTGTCCGTGATTATAGTCACCGTCATTTTGGTATTTCTTTAGCATCATACCGTCCGGACCATCCGGTGAGTACACTGCAATCTGACGGTTAGCTATTCTGAAAAATACTGCGTAGGCAGACAGTTGCCACTGATTAGAAGGGAGCCATAGATAACTGAGGTTGGCAGAAATATGACGTGAGCATTTCAGATTTGGATTTCCGGCGATATACATCAGTTCTGACTGACGGATTATGTTAGGATTTTTCATTGTGGCACCCGGTGACATCGTGGCGTACTGAAACCAAAGGCTCAGAGAGTTTTTCTGATTCAGTGCGTACTGTACATTTATATGCGTAAACGGATAACGGTCATCTATCCTTTGACCGTTGATACTGTTTGACTCGAAAGCATAGCCGCCGTCTATTGTACCGGCCACTTTCCGGAAATTAAGCGCAATGCCTAAGTAAATACCTGTAAAGGTCTGATTGAATTTATTTGTTGCATTGCTTGTACCAGAATAATCAATATTTGTATTACCTCCAGCTGATGTTATATTGGTAAAAAGAGATATTCTGTCAGAAACTGATTTGTTGACTTGTATATTTCCATTCATATACCAGCTGTCTTCATCTGCCTGATTTCGGATTTCAGATGCCGGTATGATATAGTTGTCTGTTGTGTGACTGCTTACTATTTCTGTATGCAAATTACCGTTGAGTGCCCACCCTTTGCTTAGAGAAGCATATAGTTCACTGTTCCAGCTTACGGCATTATTGGTGAAAGGTGCTTCGGCAGTATAGTACTCAGAGTTATAAAGGTCGGAAAACCTTACATATCCGGTTGTCTTATTTACAGGAGTGTGTTGTCTGCGATATGAGATAAGATTTCTAAACGAAAAATTTTGGCTCTTATTCCATGAGGCACGTAAGCCGGCAAATAGACTTCTTTCATGATGCTTTCCGCTTTCAGTACTGCTTTCACGTTTCACACTTATATTTTCAAATCTGTATGTCTCTTCTGTGGCTGAACCTATATGAGAATTATAGTCGTAGTCACATGAAACCATAAAATCGTATTCCATCGCTCGGTAGGCAAATTTTGAGTAAACTGATGCCTCTCCGGAATTAATCATAAATCGTTCCTTGCCATTGAGTCTGGTATATCCGCCGGAAGTGTACTCGTAGGTTATGAAATTTACGACATGTTGTGCCCGAAGAAATCTGGGGTCGGATGGAAAATCAAGATACTCTACTTTTCTGACATCTGCCGGATTAAGGCCGGCTATGTCTTCTTCGGAAGCAGGGTGAGAGTTTATGAACAGGCTTACTTCCTGCTCTCCGGCTGTTTTGACTGTCTCGGCTACCGGATTTATGCTTAACTGAGGGATGTTCATACGTGCAAGCAATGACAGACCGTCGGAAGCTGTATCCTTCTGTCGTTCGGTAGGTATATAAACGGTTTTTGTAGCTTCAGTACGCTGTGCTGCGGCTATGACGGTTATTTCGCCGAGGTCTCTGACAGAAACGGTATCCGGTTCTGACGTTTGTCCTTGTGCCATATAAGGCAACAGGAGCAGTGAAAAAAGGTATTGTCTCATGTCTGCAAAATTATAGACAGTTGTCTTAACCGGTCCTTATGTTCCCTTATTTAGTCTTAATCTTTGACTGTCAGAGAGCAAGGTCTTGAATAATAATAGTAATTTTGCGCCTATGAAACATTTTAAGCTCATACTCACAGTCACCAGAATTACTATCACGCTGCTTTTCGCAGCAAATGTGATTTTTATGGTAAAGCTATATAATTCCATTAAAGAGCGATATATCGATGACGTAGAGCAATGTCTGCGTCGGGCAGACCAGATAGAGATAGTTGACCGTATAATTAATGCCGGACTCGGAGATGAGGATAATGTGGTCAGATTACAGCTCGGACTTCAGAAATCAGATACAGACGGTGCTATGGGTACCGAGGAATTATTAGAAAAGGATTATTCACAGGGCTATCGCCGAGTGGATAAGCAGCTTATCTCTATCATTACCGGTTATTTACATGATAATTATGCCGACCAGCTCGGTAAACCGAATCTTGCCAATATGGAAGAGGCTTTCAGACGTGACCTGAGTTTTTCGGGATTCTATCCTGAAGAAATACATATAATCGGACCGGAAGATACCTTTGAATATGGTTCAGACCTATGGCACATATCCTATCGTATAAATGATGTTCTTACATATAATGCCTATATCTCTCCGCTGACTGACCATATACTGAAAGAGATGAGCGGTGTGATAGTGACTTCTGTGCTGATAGCGCTTGTACTCACAGCCGGATTCTGGTATCTGCTTCATATTATCAACCGTCTGCGCACTATCGAGGAAATGAAAGACGATTTTACCAATAATATGACCCACGAGTTAAAGACGCCTATCGCTATCGCATACGCGGCAAATGATGCCTTACTTCAGTTTCCTGACCCGCATGATGAACAACGGACAAAGAAATATCTAACTGCTGCCCTCGAACAGTTATCGAAACTTACCGGACTGGTGGAGAACATACTCGCCATGAGTATGGAACGCAGAAAACATCTCACTATGGCAAAAGAGAAAATAAATCTCAGACCATTTCTGGCTTCCATTATCGAACAGCAGAAACTAAGAGCTGACAAACCCTGCGAGATTACTCTGAATTGTGCTGAAGATACAGTGATAAATGCTGACCCGACGCATTTTTCGAATGTTATAAGCAATCTGATTGATAACAGCATAAAATATTCCGGCGATACGGTGTCTATTACCGTAAATGCTGACAGCTCTGTTGTTTCTGTTTCTGATAATGGTATCGGTATTCCTCCTAAATCATTACCTGATATTTTCAACAAGTTCTATCGTGTGCCGCATGGTAACAGAAGCGATGTACGTGGCTATGGCATAGGACTGTTCTATGTGAAATCTATCATTGACAGACACGGCTGGCGTATAGAAGTAGAGAGTAAGTTAGGAAAAGGCAGCAGGTTTACTATTAAATTTACAGAACAATGAGCAATCGTATCTTATTAGTGGAAGACGACGCCACCTTGTCGATGATAATCTCAGAGACCCTTCAGCGTGACGGCTTTGAAGTGTTGACAGCCTATGACGGAGAAGACGGCTTACGACAGTTTTCACGTCACGGTGCCGATCTTATTGTAGCCGACGTAATGATGCCGCGTATGGACGGCTTCGAGATGGGTAGAAAAATCAGGCAGGTCAACCGTGAAGTACCATTATTATTCCTCACAGCCAAATCCGAAATTGACGACATTGTGGAAGGCTTTGAACTCGGTGGCAACGACTATCTTAAAAAGCCCTTCAAAATGCTTGAACTGATTGTACGCATCAAGGCGCTGCTCAGACGCAACATACGTCAGCCGGAAAGCCTATTCACCATCGGTCGCTATACCCTCAATATGGCTACCCAATCTCTCGACTACCCCGGCAAATCCTCTCTTAGCCTTACCCTTATCGAAGCAAAGCTGCTGAAAGAGCTTATCCTCAACGTCGGCCAGACTGTCGAAGCCTCCACCCTGATGCTACTCATCTGGCAACGCGACGACCCCTACAGCCGCAACTCCCTTCACGGCTTCGTCCACAAACTACGCCACTACCTCCGCCATGACCCCGCCATCTCCATCCTCAACCAACGCGGCATCGGCTATATGCTTACCCCTCCGTAATCCATAGCCATAATAGAGATTATTATCTGCGAAATATCTACTGAGATATCGCTTTATACAAAAAATCAGTAAATGGAGAACTATTAGTTTCCTGTCTTTAATCTGTATGTAAAGCATCGTAATTTTTAATTGGGAAATAAATTACAGAAACCCAGCTTATTGAACTGATAATACATTTCGATACGCTCTGGCGTGTCGTTTTCAAGTAACAGCAGCAATTCCTTAGCAAATTCAAGAGTTGCGGAACCGTTTGCTGTCACTATTCCCTTGTCGCTGACGGCTTGTGCATGGACATATCCGTTTGCATTAGTATAATTGTCACCACCCCAAAGCTTCAATTGCTCCAGTCCGTTGCCCGTATGCCTAACTGTATTCAGAAAGCCGTGTTTTGCCATAAAGGAAGCAGCATTGCATATTGCACCTACAATCTTACCTTTCTCAATAGCCTTCCGAACAATCGGTACAACACTATCAGCAACAGGCGTACCCCAGCCGAATCCGCCAATCAGCACCAAAGCTGCATAATCGTCGGGCATCGTCGCAAATGAATAATCAGGCAAAGTACGAAAACCTCCTATAGATTTAACCGGTTCCAGTGTCGGAGCCACAACCTTATTAACATACTTCGGATTTTCCTTCAGAGCAAATTCGTCAGAAGCGACTGCCTGTGAAAGATAAACTATCTCGTGAGCCGCATAATCCGGCAAAAGAAGATATAGAATTTCGTTACTCATTTTGTCTGTGTACTTAGTTAAAAATTTCAGCTTTTAACTTATAAATGGCCGATATCATCAACCCAAACGCAAAGTTACAACTTTTTAATCTTTAAGCTTGAAAAAATAGAAGACAAAAGAAGCAGTCAATACCTCAATGTCAAAGAAAAAGAAGGAGAGTGGTATGTGGTAATTATAAAAAGTTGTAAAATAGGACACTAACTTTCTACTTTTGTCGTATCATTCTTAATGATTTACTCTGCTACTCCAAAAAAATAGCATTTATGCTATTTTTTTGGAGTAGCAGAGTAAATCTATCAAAATAAACACCTAAATTTGTATTCCAAATAATTGACATAAATGTCACTTTTTTGGAGCGAAATATGATTGTTAAAAGAATAGGGTATATCTGATGACTATATTATTAAAGTGGATTTAGAAGATAGACAGATAGACACAATGCTTCCCTGCGTGGTCCCGATGTGTTACTTGCTCACATTGATTCAAAAATGGTGGACAATAAGATGTAGTCAGTAAGGAAGCTTTGGTGAAATGCTATGACCACCTTAAAGAAACTTTGAAAACTTTTACGAACCTTTCCTCTAAAGTTCTAAAGAAAAATTTTCTTTGTCTTGCTGGTATAAGATTATCAGGACTTTTATCTATATTTGTATCCTGATTGAGCGCTGAGATTGTAATCAAGCGTATTTGGTCAAGTGGCTGGATTTTATTCATAATTCTTTGATTTGTAACTATAAAGTTACGAAAAAATTCACTTGACAAAATTTTAATACTCATTTTTACTGAAAATCAAAGATATAAATATAT
>CAMWVA010000060.1 GCA_947177575.1 uncultured Porphyromonadaceae bacterium
ATTATTGGGTTTGAAAGTAAAAACCGAGGTAAAGACATCGTCAGGAAGGATTGACCTGCTTTGCGAAACAGACCGCTATATCTATATTATAGAGCTTAAATACGATGGTACAGCACGTGAAGCGATTGGCTTGTATATTTCGATAAAGACGTTTGACGGTACCAAATGGACAGTAGTTTGAGTAAATTCGGTGCGATTTTTATACAATAGGTGTGATTTTTTACAATTCGCACTTGGTTGTATAATTTTTGAACGTTGATTCTCATACTTTTATAGAACTTTGTGCCAGTTAACTACCGCATTCCGTTTGCGGCATTGTCAAACCCTAAAACATCATTCAGATGAAAAAGACCTTACTTCTGTCCATCGCGGCTATGACTTTCTCAGGAATGGCTCTTGCAGTTCCAACCACGCCTAAACGCCTCACACCCGTGATACAGCCAGGCACTCAGGCAATCATTACGTCTACAACTTCTGATGGCTCTATGAAAACAGAAATCCTGACCGAAGAAGAAACACCTGTAATGAAAATGACTAAGGCCAAGGCAATGGCCGGTGCCGAAACATTCACCGTAAAAGTTATTTCTGACCCTAATGAAGATGGTTCTGTCAATGATTTCAGTGGTGTCTACTTCATTAAATCGACAATGGTAAAGTGGCGTGGGGCCGGGTATACAAGTAACGGTACTTTCAGTCTTCCTGCAGGTGAGTATCTGATGCAAGCTGAATACATGTCAGGAGAGACAATTTTTCAGGAAATTAAAGTCTCTGAAGATCTGGAAATACATCTGAATCCATCTATGGCAGATAAAGAAATCAAAGCAGACCTTCTTATGCCTGATGGTAGTAAAGTACTGTTGCCGGGTGCTCCTGAAGGATATAATCTACTTGATGGTGGGCTTTACTACACCTTACGTTACAAAGGTCTCGGTGCATCCGGGTCATACAACTTTGACCTGAAAGGGGATCGATTCAAAGACGAGTGTACAATCCGTACAAATGTGTGTGATGAAGATCTGTCAATACTATATCTCTTCAATGGATATACCAAAGATTACCAAATGATTAATATAGTACTTGCGGGTAATGGAAACGACTTGACAGACGGCACTTTTATAAATTCTACCGATGACTATGCTATATATTCCTCAGACATTACGCACACACCGGCTTATGTAACTCTGGGAGAAGACAACACCGATTATAGTGTTAATCTTAAACTCATTAACATTAATGGGGATATACTTGCTGGTATGGGTTATGAATTCGTAGAACCAGCTGAGATACTGGTATCCACAAAATCAGCTGAAACCTACGGCTTCAACTCATGCGTACTTATAGGAAATACTGATATATTTGATTACGGTTACGGAGTACAGGCACCTTATCTTATCAAAAACAATGAAGGATTCCGTTATCTTGCCACTAACGAAAGCAGTCCTTATTCCGCACCGGATTCTCCTCGCTACTTCTACTATCCGGTAAATCCAGCCTTCTCTTTTGATCAAACATCTGACCAGGTAATGGGTTCCACCGCTCCTATATGTGTAACCTATGCTAATAGCTACACTTATCCGGTTGATTTCAGCTATCTGACCACAGCAATGTATTACGGTAACTACGGAGAATGTCGGATGTCAGATGTTGCTCTTGCTTCTACAATAGTTAAATATAATGATACAGACGTCTACACAGGTGAAGTTGATATACGTCAGTGGGCATCTGAATGGGCAGTCAATGGTCATGAGCCCGGGGAAATAACCTATATCATCACCAATAATAATTTTGAGACTGATGGGCTTAAAGGTTCCAATGTGTGTGAACTGAAGTATAATGAAAATAATACTGATTGTGTACCCCCTACAGTACAGCGAATAATGATGCGAAATACCGACGGAGCCGTAACCAACAGGTTTGCCAATTCATCTGAGGGTATAATTACTCTTACCGGAGGTGATTTCATTAAGGAAGTAGCACAAGTCAACGTAGGCGCCTATGATACCGATTTCGAATACTATACATTTGCACCGGCTACAGTAGAGGTATTTTATGCACCTTACGGAGAAAGCGAATTTTCACCGATAGAAATTACTGAAGACCCAGAAAAATTCTTTATGCCAGGTTTTGGTGCCTACTATGAGGGCTCATTAAAAGATATAGACCGTGAAAGTACAACAGGATGGTATGACCTTAAAGTAGTGATGACGGATGAAGCCGGCAACACACAGAGTCAGATAATTTCTCCCGCCTTCCATGTAGACAGCACAATAGGAGTAAATACTCTTAATACACCTCAGACGACATTCACCGTAGAGAACGGAACTATCTACGCTTCTGATGGCAATACTGTGGAGGTTTACAATATATCAGGCAGTCGCATAGCCAACAATCTTCAGCCCGGTATCTACGTAGTGCGTGCCGGTTCCAAAGTAGCAAAAATACAGGTAAAATAAATTCGTTAACTAAGTCGCGCCTGACGCATATAGTCGGAAGGAGACATTCCCGTAATCTTCTTAAAGACGGAAGTAAAATGTGAGCGCGACTTATAGCCCACACTGAAAGCTATGGCTTCTACCGTGTAGTTGCCATAGTTTTCTTTATCGAGAATCCTTCTGCATGCCTCCTTTACCCTTACCTCAGCAAGAAGAGTATTAAAACTGCCTCCGGTATGCAACTGAATAGCATTAGAAACATTCGATTGACGTTCATGTAGCTTTGCAGCAAGTGCCACAGCTGAAAAATCTTCATCAAAAACAGCCTCATCATGTCTCAACAACTCATCAACCTTACAAAACAATTGATAAGATTTATCACTTTCTGATGGCATGTTCTCCTTATTAAGTGTTCCTGAAGTAACAGACTCGGTATCTTCGGTATTTATTTTACTTATCTGTGCCAGATGTACCGGCTCCGAAAACAATTCCTTATCACGCTTCACAATCAGTCTGTGACTTTCTTTAAGCTGACGGTGCTTGACAAATAATGCTACAAGTAACCCTAAAAGAACAAGCATAAATCCACCAACCAACCAAAGGGTCTGATGTAACGAACTGATTCGCCTGCTGTCAGCAATAAGTGACTCTTCAAGATTCTCTATTTCATATTGCATTTTCCCTTCGGCAATAGCATCAGGTATATCTGTATGCTGAGCTGACACACGTGCCCTCAGCATCTCAAGCTCATAGTTTTGTGCCAACGGCAAATCCCCTTCTGACTGAGCATCATTCCAAAGAGAGCGATAAACCTCGTATGCGGTTATGGGGTCGTTATCAGCTTTAGCTTCTGCCGCCATTCGCTCCCCTTCATTCCTTGCCTCCGCCCTTCTTCCTAATGCTAAAAGCATGTTTATCCTTATCTTATCATTCTGTAAACGATAACGGGCTTCTTTACCGGTAGTATTTAAAGAAGCGTTGCTTTGTGTTATAATCTGCAAGGCTTCGTCATAGTTTCCTTCACTCCATAAAAGAAATGAACGGCATAGAAGCCTCTGCCATTCCGGAATACGTGAATCTGCGACTGCTTTCTTTAGAGTAACTGTTTTTTCTTTAAGGTTTTGGGTATCAAAACTTAATAATCCTAAATTTACCGCTGCAAAACCCATAAGCTTGCCACTTCCTGCCTCAGAAGCTATCTCAAAGGCATTCTCATACCTTTTCATAGACTCCTCCACAAGTTCCTTTATACTATTCTTATTTATATCTTCATAATTCAGTGATGCAAGATTTAATGTAGCAAGCGCTACTTCTGATTCTGCCAACCGTATAAGGCAATTATGTTCACGTGCTACAGACTGTGCACCAAGAAATGCCATTGCTGCCCGTGCATAGTCATGATATTCATTAATATATAGTCCGCCTAACATTGTTAGGCCCCTACTTATTAAATCTGCTTCTTCAACTGATAAGGAAGATTTATGTGCCCTACTACCAAGCACTTTAAGGTAAACTAATGCACTATCTGGTTGTTGAGTTTCATGAATATATCGGTTGCTTCTGGCAAGCAATTCCTCCGACGGCATTTTTTCTATTGCCATTCCCTCTATATTCGACGAGGCGTATGAAGCTATAGAAGCGACTACTGATAAAATCGCTCCTATGATTAAAATCAGGAAATTTCTATACTTATACATTTACAAAGTCCGGTAAGGAGTCTTCTATACTGCTTATGAAATGTTGCCCGGATGTGTAAAACACATCCGGGCAACATTGTAGATAAATGTCAGTTTTCTATTTGGCACGCTCGATGACGAGACGGTCAAGGAGAGCGTGGTTGGTGGAGAGGTTCATGTTCTCGTCTTCGGGACGGTATTCGACGGTGACGGTATGGCGTCCGGCTTTCAGCGGTACACGTACGGTGTTGCTGAGTCCCCAGTCATTCCAGTTAGCCACACCGCGCGTCGGCATCACGACAGTACCTGCTTTGCTACCGTCAACAGCCAGAGTACGTATAGCAGCTTTATTCTCGGTATTGACCGGACCGTTGCCGTTGGCATAGCGCAGAGCGAAAGTATAAATGCCGTCTGCCGGTACATCGACTGCAATATTGACAGGCGCTGAGGTGTGATCAACCTCAACAAAACCTGTACCACTGAAACCCTCAACGGGAGTTTCAGGCCGATAGCTGATTTCAGACGAACGCAGAACCGTACCTTCACCGGGCATTTCAGCTATAAGCCGCTGACGGTTGCTGCGCGGTTCGGAAGCGAACGACTGCACACCGTTACCGTCTATACCGATTACCTGCCACTCGCCCGGTTCGACAGCTGCCCACGTTGTCTGACGTGTACGGCCCACCTCCTCACCGTCACGCAGGACGATATAGCCGGCTATATACTCAATAGGATTCCACTGCAGACGGTTCTCTACAGGTACACCGGCACCGGAGAGCTCGGGGTCGTGCGACAACCACGTTATAGGTGTGAGCGGTGCTTTGACGTTGGGGGTACGTGCCAGCGACATAGGTCGGATAGGCTCGTTATCCATAACCACCTTGATTTCACAATGACCTTTCAGCTGCGAAGCCGGTATCACTTCACCGGGCTTCAGCTTCTTACCGTTGAGTGTAAGCGAAGCCACATTGTCACCATAGCCACTTACCGTTATATCAAGACTTGCGCCACGATACGGGAAATTCTCAAGAGTCCTGTCGCCAGCCAGTGCCTTAGGGACAAAAGGTGCGATACGCAATCCGTTCGGCTCGAAATGTATACCGAAAAGAATCTGCTGCGTCAAAGCAAGATTACCGGACAACGACCATAACATATTCGATGAATTCAATTCAGTGAATATATCACCGTTGTCAAGATTGAGATTTTCCTTATTGGTAGCAAAGAGTGCGGCAGGACGGTAAACAGAACCTATACCTTCGAGAACACCCTGCTCGTTACCGGCCTTAGCCTGTGCAAGAGTCCAGTAAGAAGCTACAAACGGCCACAGGGCATTATTATGATAATTGGGCATGTCTGAAATCTGCGGCCAGAATACCGGAGGTCCGTAAGGAGTCACCGGAGCATTTTCCGATATGGAACGCTGACGTTCGGGCGAAGCCACATCATAGAGTACCGCTAATGCAAGACCAAGACTTTCGGCTCGCGGATTGAGCAGCATCGAATCACGACCGTAACGGTACATTCCCCAGTAGCCTTTATCATCTATATGGAAAGCATGGTCAATAGCTTCACCCAATCGTTTTGCCTCAGCAGCATATTCCGCTGCTTCCTTCTTGTGTCCGAGCAGAGCTGCCATATCCGAAGTAGCCTGTAGAGCGGCAGCATAAAGGACATTAGTACTCATAGCTTCACTCTGGGCAATATCGGCTGTCTGCATCCAACGCGGATAGCTCTGTTCACGCCAGTCGATAAATGATGTCTCACCCTTTACCAAACCGTCAGCGCTCATAACTGTGACGGCATCTTTGGCAAGGCTCCGCACGGCTATAGGATAGACCTTGCGCAACCAATCCATATCGCCCGTCACCTTGTACACCTCCCAGGCAGCGACTACCCATATCATACGGTCGGTACTTATAGGCCATGCACCGCCCGAACCGGTATCCTGAATAATCTGACCCTCGGCATTGACTTTTTTCATAAGCGAAATCATCGATGCCTCCGGCTGCAGAGCAGCCATAGAGAGAATGATAGAATAGCTCACATCACGGGTCCAGACACCGGCCCATTCCTTACCGGTACGCAGTGTTGTATCAGGCTCGACTGCGTTGATCATCTCGTCAAGACCCATATTGTATATAGCCTCGTGCAGACGGTTGGTACTGTGCAGACGCGGATAGGCACTGATGTCGTTCTTCAGATGCCATGACTGCTCCACAGGCATGAAGTAATGGGGACGGGCGTGATAGGTGGAACGTATCTCAACAGGACTTTCAGCCCATGCCTTATACTCACCCTGCACTATTGAATCACCTACCCAACGGTAAGCATCTGTGGCTACAATCACGTTGTCGGCAGAGGCCACAGCGGGAAGCATGACTCCGGCTACGGCAGCCGACAGGAGAAATCTCTTGTTCATAGCTTAATTCTGGAAAACTTGAAAATCATGTATTGCCATGAATTGTGCCACGTGACACAATTCATGAGAGTCATCAGTCACTATTCTTACGGTCACCACGGTGTGAACTGCCCTTGCGGGGGTTCTTCTTCTGGTGTTTCTTTTCCTTCGAAGCACGCGGATTGGCCGACTGCGGCTTCAGAGGTTTGTTGGGATTACCCTCGTCGGTGATGAGAGCGAAATCGAGCTGCTTACGGTCGAGGTCAGCACGTGCAACCTGTACTTTCACTCTGTCGCCGAGTGTGTACATATTGTGATGTTTGCGCCCTACCAGACAATAGTTCTTCTCATCGAGTTCATAGTAGTCATCGGCAAGATCACGTACAGGCACCAGACCCTCACACATATTATCATCGAGTTCGACATAAAAGCCCCATTCAGTCACACCGGAGATAACGCCTTCATATATCTGTCCGAGGCGGTCGCGCATAAATTCAACCTGCTTATAACGTATCGAAGCACGTTCGGCGTTAGCAGCGAGCTGTTCCATATCGCTTGAGTGTACACACTGTTCCTGCAGCTTGAGCTTATCGGCGCTACGCGAACCCTCGGCATACTTAGCCAGCAGACGGTGTACCATCATATCGGGATAACGGCGTATAGGAGATGTGAAGTGTGTATAATAGTCGAGAGCCAGACCATAGTGACCTACGTTATCGGTAGTATATTCAGCCTTAGCCATAGAACGTATGGCCAGCATCGACAGCATATTCTCCTCACCGCGTCCCTTGACATCTTTCAGCATACGGTTAAGACTCTTGTTGACTTCACTCGCTTTGGCGTCAACATTGATTTTGTAACCGAAACGTGAAGCAATCATCGAGAAGTTGGAGATTTTCTCAGGGTCCGGATTATCATGAACACGATATACAAACGCCTTTGCTTTTTTACCCTTAGGCACCTTACCTATGGCTTCGGCCACGGTAAGATTAGCGAGAAGCATAAATTCCTCGATAAGCTTGTTGGCATCTTTCGATTCCTTGAAATATACGCTTACAGGCTTACCCTCCTTATCAATATCAAAACGCACTTCGGCACGGTCGAACTCAAGAGCTCCCGCTTCATAACGGCGATGACGCAGATGTTTGGCCAGCTTATCGAGAGTGAGTATCTCACGGGCAAAATCACCTTCACCGGTCTCAATGATATTCTGAGCTTCTTCGTAGGTGAAGCGGCGGTCGCTCTTTATTACAGTACGCCCTATACGATAATTGAGCACATTGGCTTTGGAGTCAAGTTCAAATATAGCCGAGAAAGTCAGTTTTTCCTCATCGGGACGCAGTGAGCAGATACCGTTCGAGAGATGTTCAGGCAACATAGGAATGGTACGGTCTACAAGATACACACTCGTAGCACGCTGCTGCGCCTCGCGGTCAATGACACTACCGGGATGCACATAGTGGGTAACATCGGCGATATGCACACCTACTTCCCAGTTGCCGTTGGCAAGCTGACGGATAGAAAGAGCATCGTCGAAGTCCTTAGCATCACGAGGGTCTATAGTAAATGTAGTGACACCGCGAAAATCTTCGCGCCGTGCGATTTCCTCGGGAGTAATACCGGCACCTATACGGTTAGCGGCTTTCTCCACATTTTCGGGATATTTATACGGCAGACCGAATTCAGCAAGGATAGCATGCATCTCAGCTGTATTTTCTCCCTTACGTCCCAGAATATCTATTATCTCACCTTTGGGATTCATTTCGTCATCACCCCAGTAAGTGATACGGGCTATAGCTTTGTCACCGGTCTTACCGCCCTTGAGTTTGGAGCGTGGTATGATAATGTCGGCTGCAAGGAATTTTGAGTCAGTCACGAGAGCCGAATAATTTTTATCAACCTGCAAAGTACCGATGAAGACCTGATCTTTGGCTTCGATTATCTCCGTGACACGAGCCATTGGTTCCTGTCCTTTACGACTGGCCGACACCATGACACGCACACGGTCTCCGTTGAGAGCGTGCATCGAATCACGTTCGGCCACCGCTATCTGCTCATCGTCGATTATAACGGCATTACGGCCGTTACTGCGGCGTACAAAGATACCTTCATTCTCAGTGCCTCGGTTAGCCTTTGCCTTATAGCGTCCGAGACTTACCTCGGTTATCTCGTCGGAAGCGGCAAGTTCATCGAGAATATTTATAACATCATTACGATTAGCCGGATGTACGGCATCGATAGCAAAAGCAATCTGTTTGTAGTTAAAGGCCTGCTTGCTCTCTTTCTGGAGGAAGGCCAGTATTTTACCGAGGAGCTCCTTCTTGCGCATACGCACCGGAGCTTCTGTGTTGGGATTGTCTGTATTTCTCATTTGGGTTATGTTTTATTATTAAAACGCTCTTACGGCGTAGTTTTATTAATTATGATGTATCTTTTTATTGTGCCTCGTCTTCCGGACTATGAAAATGAGTGTGAATTATACTTCCCTTAGCCTTTCCTACTACAGCGGAAAGCTCTTCAAGAGAAGCCTCACTCATACGCTTGACACTTTTGAAGTGCTTCATGAGAGCCTGTGCTGTGGCCGGTCCTATTCCTTTGATACCATCAAGCTGACTGCTCACCTGACTCTTGGAACGACGCAGACGATGATGTGTGATACCGAACCGGTGCGCTTCATCACGCAAAGCCTGTATGACCCGCAGGCTCGGACTTTTCTTATCAATATAGAGCGGCAATGTATCTCCGGGAAAATAAATTTCCTCAAGCCGCTTGGCTATACCCACTAAAGCTACCTCACCACGAATACCCATCTCATCGAAGGCCTCAACAGCAGCGCTGAGCTGACCTTTACCGCCGTCAACCACTACAAGCTGCGGCAACGGCTGCCCTTCGGCCATCATGCGTGTATAGCGGCGGTGCAGCACTTCTTTCATCGAGGCGAAATCATCAGGCCCTTCAACAGTCTTTATGATAAAGTGACGGTAGTCACGTTTACAGGGTTTACCGTTGCGGAACACCACACAGCTCGACACAGGGTTCGTACCCTGAATGTTGGAGTTATCGAAACATTCTATATGACGTGGCTCGACACTGAGACGGAAATCTGTTTTCATCTGCTCCATGAGTTTGTTTACGCCATGTTCCGGATCAAGGGCTTCTGCCTGTTTCTGCTTGTCGGCCATATATTGACGGGCATTCTTCTCCCCTACTTCAAGAAGCTTGCGCATTTCTCCCCGACGCGGCACATTAAAACGGACTCCTTCAAATTCGACATCCGGTTCAAAAGGTACTATGACATCTCCAAACTTACGGTCAAACCGTCGTGAGATTTCGCTTATGGCATACGACAGTATCGATTCTTTCGACTCGGCCAGACGCCTGCGGAACTCCATGTTAAGACTCTGCACTACGGCTCCCCGGTGAAGGTGCATAAAGTTAACGTATGCCGTATCACCCTCCTCTACGTAGGCGAACATATCGGTATCGGGTTTATCGGCAGCGGAGATTATAGCTTTGGTATTGTAGCGTTGCACGGCAAGATATTTCTCCTTGACCTGATTTGCCTGCTCGAATTTCCATTCTCCGGCCAGACGGTTCATCTCGTCACGCAGATGTTGTTCAAGTTCGACTGTATCTCCGTTGAGTATCTGACGCACCCGTCCTACAGCTTCGTTATAGTCGTCAATGTGTATAAGACCGCGACAAGGACCGCCACATTTACCAAGATGATAGTCGAGACAAAGACGGTATTTCCCACGAGCTATGCTTTTCTGATCGAGAGCGTGACGGCAGCTTCGGAGCGGATATATCTCACGTATCAGTTCCAACACAACCCGAGCCGAGGCCGTATTACTGTAGGGACCGTAATATTTCGCCTCCAGTCCCTTCTCGCGTGTCATGAAAACACGCGGATAAGGCTCTTTAGTCACTACTATCCAAGGATAGGATTTGTCGTCCTTGAGCAATACGTTATATCGCGGCTGATATTCCTTTATCATCGCGTTCTCAAGATGCAGAGCATCCTCTTCGGTATGTACCACAATAAAACGCATGTCAACGATATTGCGCACCATAAGATTTGTACGCACCGAGTCATGGGTACGGTTGAAGTATGAACTCACACGACGCTTGAGACGCTTGGCTTTTCCGACATATATGACTTGTCCGTGACGGTCGATATACATATATACCCCCGGAGCTTCCGGAAGGCCGAGTATCTTGGCACGTAACTGCCCACCCGGACGATTATGGTGAATATCCTCGGCAGTACGGTCAGGAGTTATCTCTAATGGAAAACCTCCGGTCTCATCAATACTACGGCCGAAGTCCGACAGAATATCGGACACAGGACGGGTATCGGCTATGCCCTCTACGCTATCGGTATCGTTAGTCTGATTGGCAGTGATACGAGCTGCCTGTATAGATTCGAGATTATCTGACATATTCATATTATTGACATTCCCTATAAAGGCTTCAGCTTAGCCTTCCCCTACCCTGTTACATCTGATAAAGCCATGGCATCTGATACAAATAAAACTCAAAAAGCGTGCCAATATTTCACACGGGCAATGTTTTTTCATCTTTTCACAGAGCAGTAACCACTGTTATAAATAAAATTTAGTCCGAAAAATTCACGATGAAATCGGATTTTTCGGACTAAAAAAGAAACTATATAAATTCTTTATTCTTTGTCAAAAGCCGGTCTTTACACTCCGCTTTCAATCGGCTTAATATTTCAGAAGAGCTGTCACTTCACAATCCTGAGGCAGATTCTCCCGTCCGCGCAGAGCAGTCAGCTCAACGATAAAGTTAATATAGATTTTCTTTGGATTCATACTTTTCACCAGCTCATAACATGCTTCCATAGTGCCGCCAGTGGCCAACAGGTCATCATGAATTACAACCACATCGTTCTCGTCTATGGCATCATTATGGATTTCGATAGTATCCACGCCATATTCTTTAGCGTATGATTTCTTCACTGTCACGGAAGGCAGTTTGCCAGGCTTACGAGCCGGCACAAATCCACATCCTAACTCGTAGGCTAAAATAGAGCCTCCGATAAATCCGCGCGACTCGATACCCACTACCTTAGTTACGCCTTTGTCACGATAGAGGTCAGCCAACTCACGGCTCATTACATGTAAGGCATGACCGTCTTTAATCAGAGTGGTCAGATCACGAAACATGATACCCTTGCTGGGAAAATCAGGTACGTCGCGTATCAGTTTCTTTAAAGATTCCAGTTCCATTGTATTATTTATTTTAGTCAGTTGATAGTTTATTCCAAAATTGAACAATCGTTAAATTTATCAAGTGTTCCACGTGGAACGAAGATATTACCCCTATACTTTATACAGAATATCCGATAGACATTTTATCTGTATACCCAACTTTCCACAAAAGGCGTTCCACGTGGAACACATATACCATCATCTTCAAAACGCCTCTCATGTTTAACCCCTACCCTTGCAGCGTTTCACGTGAAACAGTCTTCATTGTCTTTCGTGCCACATTCATCAATCGCTCAAGAGCGAAATAACCCGAAGCGACTATACCGCAAATCCATCTTCCTTCAGACAACATCTAACAAATAAATCCGAACGTTTCACGTGAAACATCGGAACATTTTGAACGTTTCACGTGAAACATCGATTTATTTTCTCACCAACATCATGAGGATATTGACGTCAGCAGGTGACACTCCGGGGATACGTGAAGCCTGTCCAAGTGTAGACGGACGAATACGGGTTAGCTTCTGTCTGGCCTCTGTTGACAGACTAAGCAACGACATGTAATCAAGACTCTCCGGCAAACGCACACCTTCGAGACGTGCGGCTTTCTCGGCCAGCTCTCTCTCCCGGTCAATATAGCCGCTATACTTAATTAGTATTTCTGCTGCCTCTATAATTTCCGCACAACGTAACGGGTCAATGTCCTTAAGACGTCGTGCAAGCTTCGGCAACAATACAGCAAGTTTTAAAAAGTCGAGCTGCGGACGTTTGAGTAGCTCCGTAAGACGAACACCGCCTGTCAGTGGTGTCGTACCTAAATTAGCCAGCTGACAATTCAGTTCCTCGGTAGAACGCACGGTATAGTTGGCACACCACTCTATCAGGCTGTCGCGTTCCCTACGTTTGGTCTCCATAAGGTCGTAGCGGTGTTTATCGGCAAGACCTATTTCATAACCGAGCGATGTGAGACGCATATCGGCATCGTCCTGACGAAGCAGTATACGATACTCGGCACGAGAGGTGAACATACGGTAAGGTTCGTCCACGCCTTTCGTGACAAGGTCATCGATAAGCACTCCTATATATGCACGGTCACGTCCGAGTACAATACCCGTTTTATTCTGTGTGGCACGGGCGGCATTGATACCGGCCATCAGCCCTTGGGCAGCTGCTTCCTCATAACCGGTCGTACCGTTTATCTGTCCGGCGAAATATAATCCTTTCACCTGTTTCGTTTCCAAAGCATGTGTCAGCTGGGTCGGGTCGAAATAATCATATTCTATAGCGTAGCCGGGACGATAGAAATGCACATCGCGTAAAGCAGGTATTTTTTGCAAAGCTTCAAGCTGAACAGGCCAAGGAAGCGAACTTGAAAAGCCGTTGATATAATATTCATCAGTAGTCTCGCCTTCCGGTTCAAGAAACAGCTGGTGACTTTCTTTATCAGCAAAGGTTACGATTTTTGTTTCTATGCTCGGACAATATCGCGGTCCTACACTTTGTATTTGTCCGTTGTAAAGTGGAGAGTCGGCAAGATTGTCATGCAGGATACGGTGACTTTCCGGATTGGTATGTACAATGTGGCACAGACGTGGCATCAGTTCACGATGGACTTCGGGCAAAAAAGAGAATTTGTGAAAATCGCGTATCACTTCTGTTGTACTCTCATCAATATTTTCTATCACACGGTCGTCACCAGCCTGAGGCTCGGACATAGAAAAGTCGATGCTGCGTGCCGACACACGTGCCGGAGTTCCGGTTTTCATACGTCCGGCTACGAAGCCGAGCGATACTAATTGTTCGGTAAGTCCGTGTGAAGCACTTTCGGCTATACGTCCGCCTTCAATCATTGTACTGCCGAAGTGCATCAGACCGTTCAGGAATGTTCCGTTGGTTAATACCACACATCTGGATTTAAAACGAAAACCAAGAGCGGTACCGACACCGGTCACTTTCATCTGTCCTTCCTCAGTCTTATCCAGATCCAGACATACAACCATGTCCTGAAACAATTCGAGGTTATCCGTATGCTCAAGAACATCGCGCCACATAGCAGAGTAACGACGGCGGTCACTCTGCACTCGCGGCGACCACATAGCCGGTCCCTTCGAACGATTAAGCATTCTGAACTGGATTGCGGTCCTGTCAGCTATTATACCGCTCTGACCGCCGAGTGCGTCAATCTCACGTACAATCTGTCCCTTTGCAATACCGCCGACAGCAGGGTTACACGACATCTGTGCCACTCGTTCAAGATCGGCTGTCACCAGCAATGTGCGTGCCCCGAGACGTGCGGAAGCCACAGCTGCCTCACAGCCGGCATGACCGGCTCCGACTACTATAACATCATATTCAAAACGCATCGTATCGGTTCAGATAGTGTCCCACATAGCGAGAGCCTTGTTCTCCTCAGCCTCCATTATTTCACGTTCGCCCGGCCCCTTGTCGTCGATACCGCAGAGATGTAGTATACCGTGTATGATGACACGGCGGAGTTCCTCTTCGTATGGCACTCCTATTTCCGCTGCATTCGAGGCGACAGTATCAAGCGAAATCAGTATATCACCTCCTATCTTGTCACCACGTGAGTAATCGAAAGTGATTATATCTGTATAATAGTCGTGACCAAGAAATTTGCGGTTGGCATCAAGTATATCGTCGTCATTACAGAAACGGTAGCTGACCGACCCGATACGACGGTTGTGTTCACCGGCTACAGCAGTAATCCAGCGGAACATCTTTGCAGTGTCGAAATCAGGATGTGCGACATTCTGGCTTTCAAAATCCAACATATATTCTTTCTTATTTCAAAAGGTTTAATTCACAAATTTAGTCAATTCTCTCTACTTGCCAAAACTTTAAAACCGGCGGATAGGAAAATTTTCAGCTTTTAGAAAACTATTCTACCTGTAAGTTGGTTTTTCAGATAACAACTCAAGAAAAGAAGTTTAACTGAAACCAATTTTATTACTATGGATAATCTGCAAGAAAAGGCCCAGCAGGCCGCTCAAATTTCACAGGCCGCCGCTCAGGTGAGTGCCGAAGCCGCAAAACAGGCTGCTCAGGACGAAGCCGCCAATCTAAAACAGCAGGCAGTGGATATGGCTGCTCAGGCTGCTGATAAGGCCGCCCAGGTAAAGGATGATTTACTTGATAAAGCTGCTGCCGCTAAAGACCAGTTAGCTGCCAAAGCCGCTGCTGCCAAAGAACAACTCGCTCCCAAAGCTGAAGGATTTCTGGATAAGCTGAAAGAAAAAGCTGCCGAAGGACTTGACTTTATAGCTGACAAAGCCGCTGACCTTTCAGACAAACTTAAATAATCAGTGCGTTTATATAAACCACACTTTTGATATCTTTTACTTAATTAAATGGAGATATATCGGAATTTTCGATATATCTTCATTTTTATTATCTGTTAAATCAATAGCTATATCAGTTTTTACTGTTCTATAAAGCAGAACGGTCAGTTTTGTATAACTGAGTGTCAACAAAAAATATATCTATGTTTGTTATAGAATTAAAATTAGTTAATTTTGGCCGAACATTTGAAATACACCATGAGTATCACCATAGGATTTGACGCAAAAAGAGCCGTGGCCAATATGACAGGGCTTGGCAACTATTCACGTTTCGTCATCGAGGCTCTTGCCGAGCGTCGCCCTGATATACATCTGCGTCTCTACACTCCGCGAATGCACGAAAATGCCCGTCTCCACCACATCAATATTCTGCCTAATGTCGTTTACGGATTTCCGACCGGCAACTTTTCGAGGGGCAGTCTGTGGCGTAGCTGGGGTATCACAAAGCAGCTGAAACTCGACGGTGTTACCCTGTATCACGGTCTGAGCAATGAATTGCCGCTGAATATAGCTTCTTCCGGTATACGGACTGTACTGACGATGCACGATGTCATATACAGACGTCTGCCAGAATGCTATAATCCTGTAGACCGTAAAATATACGATTTCAAATACGGACGTTCATGCCGGATAGCTGACCGTATTATAGCCGTTAGCCAGCGTACCAAAGACGATGTAACCGAACTTTACGGAGTTGATCCCGACCGTATAGATGTGGTCTATCAAGGCTGTGACGCTGCCTTCCGGCGAATGCGTACCGACATAGAGAAACGCGAGACAGCCCATCGTCTGAAACTGCCTGACCGTTTTCTGCTACAGGTAGGTACTGTGGAGCGACGTAAGAATCTCGAACTTACCATACGTGCTCTGTCACTACTACCTGAAGATGTACATCTCGTAATAGTGGGTCACGATAATAACGGCTACAAAGCCTACTGCACACATCTTGCCGAACAGTTAAGGGTAGTAGAACGTATCGTATGGCTGGAAGCTCTTGACTTTGTTGACCTCCCTACCCTCGGACAGATGGCGGAAGTGATATGCTACCCGTCACGCTACGAAGGCTTCGGTATACCTGTACTCGAAGGCCTTGAAAGCCGCCGGCCTGTTGTGGCTGCAACCGGCAGCTGTCTGGAGGAAGCCGGCGGAGAGGCTGCCTATTACGTAGATCCTAATGACGTCCGGGGTATGGCCATAGTGCTCAACCAACTGTTGCGCGACGGTGTTCCCGAAGGGCGTATCGAAGCCGGCCTGCGTCATGCAGCCCGCTTCAGCAACGACAACGTCGCCGACGGCATACTCGCAACCTACGCACGCCTCTTCCCATCACTCATAGAATAAGATTTATAAGATTTATAAGATTTATAAGATTTATAAGATTTATAAGATTTATAAGA
>CAMWVA010000061.1 GCA_947177575.1 uncultured Porphyromonadaceae bacterium
AAATCCATGGATTTCACTGAGCCGTTTATAATGTAACACAAAATTACATATACCTTATGAAAAGACATAAATCATATATCTTTCCTTTGGCTGCCATGTTATTGACGGGTTGTGCCGGAGTAGAACATTCGGAACAGGTAACTTCCGAGATCGAAGCTGCACAAATCGAAGGCCGCTCACACGCACGCCTTATCGTAAACCGTGACTGGACAGGCGACACTATGGAACTACAGAACAAGCTACTCGAAGTACGCTCGCGTCATAGCCGTTATATGCTTGAAGGTCATCCCGAACAGGCAGCTGCCTTCGATTCGGCCTTTCTGTCAACGCTGCGTTCCGTCGAGCCCCAGCTTGCCCGCAAGCTCACGGCCACGCCCCTCGACACCAATACCAAATAGAGCGTAGTCGTACCATGCCGGGTCTTCGGGACGCAGACTACGGAGTGTGGCCGTAAGCATCTCTACGCTCCGACGGTCGTTGCTGCGACGAGATAGCAGTCCGAGTCCACGCGCCGTATTACCCACATGCACATCAAGCGGAATATAGAGTTTACTTTTCGGTATTGACTTCCATACGCCCATATCGACAATGCCGTCATCGCGTACCAACCAGCGCAAAGCCATATTTATACGCTTCAGCGCTGTCTGTTCAAGATGCACAGGCAGACATTCGCTATACGTCAGTCCATCGTTCACATCACTCATCACCTGCTGCATAGCTGCTACTAACTGCCATGCAGGTGCCTCCGCCTCTCCGGCCTGAACCGATGCCGAAAAAGCATCAAGACTATTATGATGCTTATAAATGGCATGAAGACCGCGTAGTAGATACTGTAGATGACGGGCAAAGAAAGTACGGTGCAGATTCATATCTGGGTCCAGGTCCTCATAACCCTCGTCCATGACGTAATTATAAGGCTGCTGGTCCATCAGTGCCAATATGCGTTCGGCATGACGGCATATCATGGTACGCTTACCCCACGCTATGACAGCAGCTATAATAGCTGTTATCTCTATATCTTGCAGACGCTCGAAACGGCGCGGAAACTGCACCGGGTCAGCAGCAATAAAACTTGGATTATCGATACGTGTGGCTTCGTAATCGAGCAGTTCACGTATGTCGGCCGATACCGGAACGGCCCCTTCGCCGGGACGCAGTATACTGCGCCCGGCATTTAATATAATATCCATATTCTGTGTCATAATGTTCAGAGACTTACACGAACCGGTGCCGATTCGCGGTTCATACGGTCAAGTGCTGTCACTGCGAACGTCACGCCTTCCAATTCATCGCTGTCGCAATCACCTACTCTCACACGTCGGTAAGGCGTCAGAGCTATGATAGTCTGAGGGTCTTCAAGACTTTCTGTATCCTCACCGGGAAAAAATTCATACACCACAAACCGAATAGGGTCGGTAGAATGTTGCATACCGCCGTCACCCGGTACCTGCCATGTAAGAAACACACCCTCGGGAGTATGTTCCACCTTCAGGTCCTGTACCCGGTCAGGTCTTTTCGAGCCGTCTCCGTATGCAGGGGGCAGCGCTATGGTTGACTGATATTTCATAGCCAATGAATCAGCCACACCCTTATAGTTGTCAGTGACCCAATATCCGTGCCACCATATATTACCCTTTACATTAGGCAGCCGGCGTGACAGTTTCACCTTAGTATCAAGTTCGTTACGGTCGTTATTTCCCGGGTCCGGATTATCCATTGTACGTTTGGTATCCTGTCCTATGTATATATCGACTTTGGGTGATACATTAGCATCCCACCACTCAGCTAAATGTCTACTTGGAGCAGCTTTCATATCGAGAGTCCAGTAAAGCTGCGGTGCGAGATAATCTATCCATCCCTCCTCGGCCCAAAGAAGCACATCAGCATAAAGATCATCATAATTCTGAAGTCCGTTACTGTTACTGCCACGTGCATCGCTCTTCTTATTACGCCATATACCGAAAGGACTCACACCGAAACGCACCCAGTCCTTCTCAGTCTTGATAGTGCCGTGAAGCTGTTCTATGAGTAAGTCTACATTATGACGGCGCCACTCATTACGGTTCATACCGTGACCTAATTTGGCATAACTCGCATCGTCACCGTTGAAACGCTTACCGTCAGCAGGATAAGGATAGAAGTAATCGTCTATATGAATTCCGTCCACATCATAGCGATTTACTATATCCCGCACGACATCACAGATAAAGTCACGGTTTTCCTGATAAGCGGGATCAAAAAATATCTGGCCGTTAAACTTTACAAATCTATGTGGCTCCTTATTTGCAGCATGAGCAGAAGATAAGACTTCCTTAGAATTAGAGGTAACACGATAGGGATTGAGCCATGCATGAAATTCCATACCACGCTTGTGTGCTTCCTCAAGAGTGTACTGCAACGGGTCCCATCCCGGTTGCGGCGCCTTGCCACGTGCGCCAGTCAGCCATGCTGACCATGGTTCGAGTTCAGATTCATACAGGGCATCAGCAGTGGGACGTACCTGAAAGATAACCGCGTTACATCCGGCAGACTGTAAACGGTCAAGCTGGTCACTTATATACTGCTTACACTCTTCGGTACCCATCTTCTGATACTGCGTCTGTCCTATAACATGCAGCCATGCTCCGCGAAACTCACGCTTAGGATTGTCATGCTGCGCCATCGCGCCGAAAGCCAGCAAAGCGGCAGTCAGCGTCAGCACCATTTTTCTGATGCTTCTGTGTTTTATCATTTCTTTATCTCCTTGTGTAGTCTGTTATATATGTATGTCTGATTTGGTCTGCACCACACTTTATAAAGGCACAATACCGCCATATATTGTTTTATAGGTGCAAATTTAGGCATTTATCCCCGTTTTTTCGTAATTTTGCAGATTATTAAGAGAAATATCACAGCTTTGCGATTATGAACGAATTAGCGACCAAATACAATCCAGCCGAAGTGGAAGACAAATGGTATGCCTACTGGATGGAACACCGCCTCTTTCACTCCGAGCCCGACGAGCGTCAACCCTTCTGTATAGTTATCCCGCCACCGAATGTGACAGGAGTGCTGCACATGGGTCACATGCTCAACAACACCATACAGGATATTCTTATACGCCGTGCACGTATGACAGGCTTCAACGCTCTGTGGGTACCCGGCACCGACCATGCCGCAATCTCAACCGAAGCTAAGGTTGTAGCCAAACTTGCTGCCGAAGGTGTGAACAAGTCTGACCTCAGCCGTGAGGAATTTCTTAACCACGCTTGGGACTGGACTCACAAATACGGAGGTATTATTCTCGAACAGCTACGTAAACTCGGAGCATCGTGCGACTGGGAACGTACCGCTTTCACTATGGACGATATACGCTCCAAGAGTGTGATACGTGTATTCTGTGACCTGTACGAAAAGGGCCTGATATATCGCGGTGTGCGTATGGTCAACTGGGACCCCCAGGCTCTGACCGCCGTCAGCGACGAGGAGGTTATCTACAAAGAGGAAAAAAGTAACCTGTTCTACCTGCGCTATTATGTGGAGGGTGAACCGGACAAGTATATCGTAGTAGCCACAACACGTCCGGAGACAATATTAGGTGACACAGCTGTATGCGTCAATCCTAACGATGAGCGTTACACGTGGCTCAAAGGAAAGAAGGTAATTGTTCCGATGGTCGGACGTGCCGTACCTATCATTATGGACGACTATGTGGAAATGGACTTCGGTACAGGCTGTCTTAAAGTGACTCCGGCTCACGATGTCAATGACTACATGTTAGGTGAGAAATATAATCTTCCCTCTATCGACATATTCAACGACAACGGTACAATCTCAGAGCGCGGCGGTATGTACGTAGGTATGGACCGTTTCGATGTACGTAAGCAGATAATGAAAGACCTTACTGCTGCTAATCTGGTGGAGAAAGTCGAGGATTATATTAACAAGGTAGGTCATTCTGAGCGTACTGATTCTGTAATTGAACCGAAACTTTCGATGCAGTGGTTTGTAAAAATGCAGCCGCTCGTAGGTCCGGCTCTTGATGCAGTCGAAAATGATGACATCCGTTTCGTTCCCGCCAAATTCAAGAACACTTACCGTCATTGGATGACCACCATCAAAGACTGGTGTATCTCGCGTCAGCTATGGTGGGGTCATCGCATACCGGCTTACTTCTTACCGGACGGAGGTTACGTAGTGGCAGATTCCGATGAAGAAGCTCTGCTGAAAGCTATTGAGAAAACCGGTAATCCCGAACTGACTCTTGACGACCTGCGTCAGGATCCTGACTGTCTCGATACATGGTTCTCATCATGGTTATGGCCTATATCGCTCTTTAACGGTATACTTGATCCGGGTAATAAGGAATTCAGTTACTACTACCCCACTGCTGATCTGGTAACAGGGCCGGACATTATATTCTTCTGGGTAGCCCGTATGATTATCGCCGGCTACGAATTTGTCGACAACAAACCCTTCAACAACGTCTACTTCACCGGTATTGTACGTGATAAGATAGGTCGTAAGATGTCGAAGAGCCTTGGTAATTCGCCTGACCCGCTCGGACTTATTGACAAGTTCGGCGCCGATGGTGTACGTATGGGTCTGATGCTTGCCGCTCCCGCCGGTCACGATATAATGTATGACGACTCACTGTGCGAACAGGGACGTAATTTCTGCAACAAGATATGGAACGCTTTCCGCCTTGTCAAGGGTTGGAAGTATGACGACCAGATTGAACAGCCCGAGGCGTCGGCTAAAGCTGTGGAATGGTTTGACGCAATGCTTAACCGTACGCTTGCCGAAGTAGCTGACCTGCTATCGAAGTTCCGTATCTCCGAAGCACTTATGGCCGTTTACAAACTCTTCTGGGACGAGTTTTCGGCATGGTATCTTGAAATTATCAAACCTGCCTTCGGTCAGCCGATAGATGGTGTGACATTCCGTTCCACTCTTACATTCTTCGATGTGCTGCTCAAACTTCTTCATCCCTTCATGCCCTTCATTACCGAAGAGCTGTGGCAGCATCTCTATGAGCGTAAGCCGGGTGAAAGCATCATGATTGCCCAGATACCTCAGCCTGTTGACATCGACCCGGCTGTAATAGAACGCTTTGAGCATCTTAAAGAGGTCATCGCAGGTATACGTACTATCCGCAAACAGAAACAGATACCTAATAAGGAATCCTTACGTCTGGAAATAAAAGGTGCTCACGATGCTACTCTTGACGCAGTACTCACCAAGATGGGTAATCTGGAGTCAATCACTTTGGTTGAGGAGAAAGGTCCTATGTCGGCTGCCTTTATCGCCGGAGCTATAGAATATTCAGTTCCTCTCGAAAGCAACATCAATATCGAGGAAGAAACAAAGAAGCTCGAAGCTGACCTTAAATATTATCAGGGCTTCCTTGCTACTGTAGAGAAGAAACTCTCAAACGAACGTTTCGTATCCTCAGCCCCTGAGAAAGTCGTTGCAATGGAGCGTAAAAAACAGGCTGATGCACTCGAGAAGATTGCTGCTATCAAAGCCTCGCTTGACGCTCTGAACGCCACACGCTGATAAATCTATTAAACTTGACAAATATAAGAATGCTCTAACTGCACAGTTAGAGCATTCTTATATTTGTGTCAAAAATCAAAGGGAAATTTATTTCTGCTGCCACATTTCCTTAAGAGCTTCTCCGAAATCTACAGGTACTGTAGTAACATTGCGCGCTACTACTATACCGGCACGGGTCGAAACATTGGAATAACCGTTTACAGGAGCACCGAGACCGGCTTCGGCCAGCATACCGGAAAGACCTTCATCAAATTGCCATACTGTCAGCAGATGATTATAATAGGAATCTGACAAAGCTGAAATCTTGAAATTCAGTATAGAATGCCAAAGTTCCTCTATATCGGCATTATCCATTCTGTGCTCCAGAGTCATGACTATGTGAAGCGGATAAGTACGGCCTGAAAATTGCATATCTGAAAACATGGTGTAGCCGAAACCGGCGCCATCAATCAGTTCCAAAGCTGATATATGTTCAGAAAATATCGGCTCGTGCGACTGATCAAAATAAGTACACGATAAAATACCGTACGAAGCCGGAGTAATCCACTCTTCGAGTTCAGGATAAAAGATAGGATCGTCATATACGAAAGGATTACTTATACTATAGCCGAACATATAATAATCTTTAGTATCAGCCCGATCTCTCAGATAGATACGTGCGTCAAGTGTACAACGTAAATTAGAGCCCGGATAACCGTGAACCAAGGTAGGAGAATCAAGTTTCCATTCTATATTCTCTATTATAGGCGGCTCGGGTACTTTCACTTCTCCTTCGGCACTTCCGTAGCGGTCACTCACAGCTACAAGTCGAATTTCATCGCCGGTCTGCGGACAATAAGTGCCCTGATAATAATGATAAGTATAAGGACGACCGTATTCCACAGTATCACGCTGTACCGGTCTCAGACGCTCATACTCATTGCCATTGACATAAAGCCTGACATCAGCGTCTTTCACCAGAATAGCATTATCATCATACATTATTCCCTCGGTGTAACGCCACGTGCGTGTTACACGAGCCTCAACCGGCTTGCCAGCTGTAATCTCCGAATTAAGACACAGCACCGGAGATTGATTTATGTCAGGGTCAAACTCAGTATAGCACCCTGACAACATACTGCACAGCAATATTAAGAACCCGGCAAATAACAATTTTGACATAACAGACAGATTAAATTTCAGAATAACCATGTGTATGATACAGAAGGTATTATAGGTAAAAGACGTAAATATTTGAATACAGGTTTACTTTCTGTGGTTAATACTCCCGGAGCTATCTCCACATAATCATCATAATCCCTTTTTTCACTGCGTACAACACCGATAACATTCATATTACAGTACGCATTATAGAGACTGAAAGTCCAATGCCCGCGACGCGTGCGCCGTACAGCACCGATATCAAGACGATGATAGAAAGGCAGACGATAGTTATTGAGATTTTCAGGCAAAATCATATCAAAATGCCATGGAGCAACTCCGGGGTCTTCCCAGTTCATGGTGGACAACGTAATACGGTTTCCGCTCATTCCGGTCCATGTGGCATTCAGATCCCAGCGATCATTGATATGCCAGTTGAGCATAAGGTTTATTTTGTGACGGTTATCGAACATAGATGGGAAAGGACGACCGCCATTCTTTTCAGCGAATTTACGATCAGCCCACAACAGAGCATACGAAGCCTGTAGAGTAAGCGGTCCGGCATTATAGACTGCTTTGAAGTCTATACCACGTGCACGGCCGCTGCCTGATGTGATATTGGCGTCCCATACTTCCGAGATGTTGCTGAGATAGAAATTATCTTTATAGTCAAGGATATTGTGCATTTGTTTCCAGAAACCTTCAGCTGAAAGAGTCCAGTTCCTCCTGTCTGACCAGTAAATACCGACAGAAATCTTATCGGCCGTCTGCGGACGCCAATTAGCTGTGACAGGTACCCACTGATCACTCGGCAACGATACAGTGCCGCGTACCAACTGATGTACATATTGCACCGTATGATCGTAGGCAGCTTTAACAGCTAAACCCGGAGCCACAGTCAGACGTGCTGACACACGAGGCGAAAAACCGGTGAAGGTTTTTCCTTCGATACTGAAAAGGCTGAAATGAGCTCCGACATCGGCACGGAAGTTAGCTGTTGGACTCAGATTGTCTCCGGCATACATATTGACTTCATTAGCAGTATAAGTTCTTTTCGGGCGCTCGGTATAGAAATCAGTTTCAGGCGTAACGATACTGCGACTGGTGTGCGAAGGCACAAAATTATGGTGAGTATAAGATGCACCGAACGTGACTTTCTGCCAGTTTGAAGCATTCCACTCAAAATCACTACGTGCTATCCAGTCAGTTATTCCGTTACGGTCTTTTGTCTGTTCTAAATTATACTCAATAACATTATCGCCTTCATATAACCATTCGTTTTCCTTATACTTCAGTATAGAATTATAGCGGGTGAAAGCAGCTGTAAATTCTCCGTACAAACGAGGAGAAAATACATAATTCCAACCGCCTGAGGCTACCAGATTACCCCAGTTGAAATTACTCATATATAGACTTTTGTAATCTCTGTAGAGTGTCGGTAATTCTTCAGCGCCTGCACGAAGATAATCGTTACCCCAGTAAAACATCACATACGCATGGCTACGGTCAGAGAAATGATGATTGATTTTGGCATTGACATCAGTAAGGGCATAGCCGAATTTCGGTTTGGTATCATCAAGGAAGTGTCCGGCTATAGCCAATGCAGGAATACTGAGCACATCAAGCCACGATCGCCGAAGGGCTAACGAATAACTTGTACGTCCGCGTTTCAGAGGTCCGTCGATATTGAATGCACCGGATATAAGTCCTAAGGTAAAGGAACCGTGATGTTCACTGAGCGAGCCGTCTTTGGTATGTACATCAAGATAAGATGACAAACGGCCGTCATAACGTGAAGGAAATGCTGATTTATAGAAATCGGCATTCTTTATAGCTTCAGTATTAAAAGCCGAAAACAATCCTCCAAGATGATTAATCTGATAGAGCGGTATATTATCGAGCATATATAGATTTTCGTCAGCATTGCCGCCATGTACATACATTCCTGCCAGACCTTCGGTACCTGCTGAAACACCCGGTTCAAGTTGAAGCACTTTTATAATGTCACTCTCTCCAAGCAGAGTGGGTGTGGCCGCTATGGCAGAAGCTGAAAGATTGGTAGTGCCTATATGTGTTGATTCCATAGCCAACAGATGATTACGTGTTTCTAACACTTCGATTTCCGCAAGTGTGTGAAGCATCTCAAGCTCGATATCAGCACGGATTTTGGAATGTACATTACCTAAATCGGTAATTACCGGTTCGAAACCGGGATATGATGTACGCAACACCGCTTTTCCGGTCGGTATGGTTAGTGTATAAAAGCCGTTGCTATTAGTCTGTGCCGAGCGTCGTGTCAGTGTGTCAGTAACTACAGCACCTATAAGAGCCTCACCGCTACCCTGCTCGCGTACAAAACCACTGACAGTGTATTGCGTACTTTGCTTCGGCTGCTGCTGGCGACTCAGAAGTATATTGCGCCCCTTTATACGGTAATTTACTCCTATAGGAGTGAGCATACGTTTAAGTACCTTATCGAGCGGTTCATTGTGAGCCGATATACTTACACGCATATTCCTGAGCAGTTCAGGATCATAGATAAAATTTTTGTCGGTCTGCCTCATTATTTCGGCAAACACGACACTGGCCTCACGGTCACGGGCACTGATAGTCACATTCTCGGCAAGAAGCGAGAACTGTAGTGACACCGTGGCCGCGAGGGTCAGTAGTGTACGTCGTGTCATGTTGAAGGGAATATATAGTTAGATTAAGGGTCGGTAAGATTATTGGTCTTCGACGGTAATATGTAGCCCGAAAATTTCGTTGATGGCCTCGACTACATCATCAGCCGTACCTGAATAGCTCATTGTAATATGTTGTGTAGACGAAGTCGGTACATTACCGAGTTTTACACCGTAAGTATTTTCGATAGCTGTTACTACCTCAGCTAACGAAGCATCTTCAAACTCAATACGTTTCACCTGCATACGTTGCGGCTGTTGTGTAGATACCTGCTCCACAGTTTCATTGACTGACTTAGGCGTATCAACAACCGGATCGGAAGGACGCAATCCGAGATACAGTCCGGTTGCTGCGGCTATAAGTACCACACCGGCTGAAGCCGCTGCCGTCCATATACGCTGCTGACCTGAGTGACCCGAGTTTATGAGCCGACGCAGTCGTATGCCGACTTTCTGCACAGGCTTAATAAGACCGGCACGCTCCATAGCCTGTTGCGGCTCAAAGGCATCCTGTCTCCAATACCGCGCAACAAACTCGACTTCGCTATCAAAATTTTCATTCCGGAGTTTCATCTGTCATCATTCTTTTCTACCCCTTATACACCACTCCCTACAAAACCCCCTACTCCCACCAAAAAAAATTTCAAGACACATTTACTCCACAAAGAGCCTCCTTGGTTCTGTAAAATGTGCCTTCTGGTTCTGTGAGCGAGCTTCAGCTCGCCTCCTCCCCCTTCTCCCGCTAAAAATCCTACACCAGAAACGGCAGAAAGAACACCTTGCGTCCCCCTCGCGAACTCAAAGTCTCACGCAGGCGAGACAGAGCTTTAGTCATCTGATTCTCTACAGTCTTAACAGATATTCCCAACTCCTCTGCTATATCAGCATAACTCAACCCATCACGCTTAGCCATAAGAAATATCTCACGACAGCGCTGAGGCAGCCGGCCTATCTCTACCCACAACCGTGCATCACGCTCCGAAGTATCTATATCCTCATCAGTAACTTCTTCTATACCCTCTATTGAAGATTCACCTCGATTATTACGCAGCCAGTTCAAAGCCCGGTTATGTACAGATCTGTACAGATACGGTTTGACCGTAGCAAGCGATATATCGCTGCTACGGTCAACAAGAGTGCCGAATACTTCCTGCACAATATCTTCAGCTTCATCGACATCACCGACAAGCTTCAGTACGTACATACCTAAAGGGCGGTACAGGCGCCTGTAACAATCTGCCAGTTCGCTGTGTGTCATGACTGAAAAATAATACTTATTTTATTACCAACCCCAAAGCCCGAAACCGCGACGACGACGCACAGGTGCCTCAAGTTCCTGCTTTATAAGCTGATTTATAAGATTACGTACATTATCAAGACGAATATCAAAACGCTCCTGTTGTTCCGTACTTTCTATATAAGCAGCCGCAGTCTCCACAGACCGCTGAGCGGCTGCGGAGGCTGTACGGCCGAAACGTTTTACTTTCATCCAGGCAGCATAACTATCACACACATATAGTAATAGTTGTGCTGTCTTTTCAGAATCAAAACATATTGTAGTAAAGTCTTTGACTACTTTCTTTATATCGGAGACCGGAGGTAACTTACGCGGACGGTCGGAAGTGGTGAAGAACAGACGTCTTATCATTACTTCGCGCTTCTCCAATTCCTTGTCCCCGTCAGGATCAAGCCAGTATTCGAGATAATCCTTAGCCTCCTTACGGGCGTCGTACATCTCGGTCACCATTTCGATAATCTGCTCTTTGCTAAGCTCGGTGAGCGTTTTTTTCAGTCGTGCTTTCGACATGATTACTTGGCCTGTGATTCAGCCTGCGAGATCATATCCTTATCAGCAGTGATAAATATCTCCACACGACGGTTCTGAGCACGTCCGGCTGCTGTAGCGTTAGAGGCGATAGGATTATTCCAGCCATCACCTACAGCTTTAAGACGTTTAGCTGACACGCCCTTGGTTTCAAGATAATCCTCTACACTCTGAGCACGTTCGAGTGAAAGCTTCTGATTGACAGCTTCAGTACCGGTATTGTCGGTATAACCGACAACTGTAACATCTGTATTCGGGAACTGTTCAAGGTTATAAGCTACACGACTCAATACAGCCTGAGCATCAGCAGAGAGTGTATATGAGCCAGTTGGGAACAGTACTGCGTCCCCCATAACTAACTTGATAGCATCAAGATTGTTACTATCTTTAACAGTCATTATCTTTATGGCATCAGCATTAGCCTGCTCCTGCGCTTGTACCTGAGCCAGTTGTTTCTCAAGTTCTTTCTTCTGCTTGTCCATCTGATTACCGACAAGAGCACCGGTTCCGGCACCGAGAGCAGCACCCACCAAAGCACCGATCCATGTACCCTTACCACCATCGATAAGAGCACCGATACCGGCACCAACAGCAGCACCTGCAGCTCCGCCGGCGGTTGCACCCTGGCCGGTCTGATTCATACCATTCCATGTATTTTTGACTGCCGAACAGCCTGTTCCGCCTACGAGTGTACCGAGACAAAGGATTCCGAGCAGTGAATTGCGTGCGATTTTACGTGTTTTCATAATATGGAGATTGATTAGTGTGGATAATAAATTGTCGCTTTCCTCGGGTAATATCCGATGACATTAGCGGCTTTTCACATTATAACAACGATTTGGCTGACTTGTTTACTTGCAACCTTTATATTCCGGTACTGTAACAATTGGTACAGAACGTAAACGCTCCCAGCTGAACACTTCGAGAAGCCGTGTCAGTGTAATAGGAGAATAGTCCGTACATAGTCCGGCAAGCGAACCGACAATCCCTAATAGCTGCTCAGGAGTATAAGCCCGGCGCAAACTTTCCATAGACAGTGAAGCATCACGTTTCGACAGACGTCTGCCCTCACTGTTACACACTAACGGCACATGGGCAAACTCAGGCTCTCTGTAACCTAAAAGTCTATACAGATAAATCTGTTGCGCAGCTGACAAAAGTAAATCATGGCCACGCACTACTTCTGTCACACCCATCATCGCGTCATCGACAACTACTGCCAACTGATAAGACCACGCTCCGTCGGCACGCCGCAACACAAAATCACCACATTCTTTTGATAAGTCCACCTGTTGACGTCCGTAAAGGCGGTCAGTAAATTCTATTTTACCTTGCGGCATATAAAGACGCACAGTATGAGGCACTCGTTGTCTTGCTTCAGATTCGCTATCCGGCAGATACCCTCCGAGACGTAGCGGCCGACAGCTCCCGGTGTACACACGCCGGCCATCACTCTGATGAGGCGCCTGTGTAGCTAACAGATCTGCACGTGTACAAGTACAAGGATATGTCTGGCCTGTAGAGGTCAACCGCCGTAAAGCCTCTTCATAATAATTATACCGGCGACTTTGGGTATAAGGGCCGGAAGGACCAAGGTCATCAAGTCCTCCTTCATCCCATTCAAGTCCGAGCCATAGCAAATCATCTTCTATAAGCTTTACATGCTCAAGCCGCGAACGCTGCGGGTCAAGGTCCTCTATACGTAATATCCAGCGTCCGCCACGGCTTTTGACTGAAAGCCACGACAGCACAGCCGTCATAATATTGCCCAAATGCATACGTCCCGTAGGCGAGGGGGCGAATCGTCCTATTGCCTGTGTGTTGTAACCGCTTGTGTCACACATTACAGAATTAAATTAATCTTTAAGAGATAATAAGAAGAAATTTATTCTATCAGTTTATGCTGCAAATATAATGATTCTATAACATAATCCAAATAGATTGTTTCTGCAAACATTTATAAGGAGGCTGTAAAACTACGGCGTGTGTAGTACGGTTATTAGTATAGAGGCACATATCGTATATATGGATATTTTCGCCTGCGGAGAGACATCTCCGGATTATAATTGCTAAAGACAAACCCTTACCTTTATGAAATTAACCAAGATAGTCGCCACTATATCAGATAAGCGCTGTGATGTGCCGTTTTTACGTGAACTTACCGAGGCCGGCATGAATGTTGTACGTATGAACACAGCACACCTTGAGTACGATGGATTTAAGAAAATCATCACTAATGTACGCGAAGCCAATTCAGATGTAGCCATAATGATTGACACAAAAGGTCCTGAAATACGTACCACACGTACTGTGACGGGAGAACCGCTGGATTTCCATGCCGGACAGGCAGTAGAAGTCGTAGGCAATCCGGACGGACTGACTTCGGAACAGGTCATTTTCCTTAACTTCGCGGATATAGCTCTTTATCTAAAACCCGGTAATCATCTTCTTATAGATGACGGCGAATTAGCTTTTACCGTTACTGCTGTTGAAAGCGACCGCGTACATGTACGTGCTGAAAATGACGGTCGGCTCGGCTCACGTAAATCGGTCAATATCCCCGGAGTGGCAATACCGTTACAGTCAGTTACAGAACGTGACAGACGCAACATAGAATATGCAGTTGAATTAGGTGCGGATTTCATAGCTCACTCGTTTGTACGTTCTGCCGAAGATGTACATGCCGTCCAACAGATACTTGACAGTCTGGGCAGCGATATAAAAATAATATCAAAAATAGAGAATCAGGAAGGTGTCGATAATTTCGACGAAATTCTGGCAGCCTCCTACGGCATAATGATAGCCCGTGGTGATCTCGGTATAGAAGTAGCTGCCGAAAGAATACCGGGTATCCAGCTCGAAATGATACATAAGTGTATAACAGCTCATAAGCCGGTAATCGTTGCCACACAGATGCTTCACTCCATGATAGAGCATCCGCGACCTACCCGTGCTGAAATAAGTGATGTGGCTGGGGCGGTCTATCAGCGAGCTGACGCTATGATGCTATCGGGCGAGACAGCTTCGGGGAAATATCCAGTCGAGGCAGTACGCACTATGTCACGTGTGGCCAAGGAAGTAGAACGATCGCAAACCTTTAAGCTTGAGGTACCCCCGTTAGTTGATAAGGATGTGGCTTCCTTTCTGTCGCGTCAGGCAGTGCTCTCTGAACGCGAAGTAGGCACACACGCCATACTGACCGATGCTTATCACGGACAGACGGCACGCTTCATAGCTTCGTTCAGAGGTACCAATCCTACCATAGCCGTATGTTATAACAAATCGGTGCAGCGTTGGCTGGCTCTGAGTTATGGTGTACTTCCCTACTGTCTACCCAGTGAACATGAAGACATCCGTCATCATCCGGTAATGGCCATGAAGCGTCTTGTTTCAGAAGGAGTGCTTACCGAAGATGAGCGCGTAGCTTATCTGTCGGGCACACATTCGGGAGTCACCTCACTTGAAATCGACACAATAGGTGCTCTTTGTAAGGAATAATTATGTATTAAGCAATAAAATAAGAAACCAAAGACACTACATTACGTTAAGCGGTTTTTGCATAATTACTATTTTATACTTAACTTTGCGTTCAAACCGGTATACCGTCATAGCCGACCGTATACCGGTAAACGTTTCTAACTATACCAATTTTAAGTGTACCAAGCTTATGCAGAAATCTACAACACTTATCCTGCTTGCGGCATCTATGGCTTTCACTGCCAATGCCGCAGAGTTCGACGAGCCCATCTACGAGACACCGGAAGGCGAATCCGTACTGCTGTCACGTTCCAGTCTCGCCTATACCGCTATGTTGGGCGACATCGTAGCCGACCTTAAAGACTACGGCTCAATAGTTGAAATGATAACTACTCCCGAGGGTGAAGTTTATCTCAGCAATCCTATATCGCAGTATCCTCTGCAGACATGGATCAAAGGTACTGTCGATGGTGATAAACTCACCATCAAGGGACCACAGCCGGTTTACTCTGAATGGAACGATGATGACGAGCTCGTGTACTATTACGCAGTACCTATGGAGTTTGATCAGGAACGCGGCTGGTTCTTCCCGCGTCCTGATATGACAATGACCTTCGATATTGTTGACGGCGGTCTTAAAGAAACTGTTAATACCACTCTACTCGGTCTTTGTCTGGAAGTAGAATCGTATGATGAGGACGGCAAATTCACAGGTCTTACTTACACATGGACAGGCTATGGTGATTACCGTATAGATATGCAGCGTCCAACTGCCGTACCGCAGGCTGCTCCTGAAGGACTGGAAATACAGTCATGGGCAATGTCGTCTGAACTGGGTAACCGTTTCGTCAATGTAGCTATCGGCGAGAATGAAATCTACATACAAGGTATTGATGCCGATGTACCTGAGGCATGGGTAAAAGGTGAACTCAGCGGCGATATGCTGACGATAGAGCCTACTTTCCTCGGTCCGAACTTCAGCACACTTCACTTTGACTACGCTATAGGCGGTTATGTCGAAGAGATATGGGACGATGAATATGAAGAAATGTCGTATAGTGTCGATTTTGTACCGGAAATTGTCTTCACTTATAATGCTGAGGAGCGCTCGCTATTCCTTGAGAACAACATTGTCTTCAATCACACAGATGATCTGAATGTCGCCAACTTCAACATTTACCTCCAGACGGCTTCTATAATGTATCAGAACCGTAATCCGGAGGCAGCTCCTGCAACCCCTATACCCTATTGGCTTGAAGACTATGGGTTGGGTCAGGTGTTTGAATTCGATGTACCCGATACCGATGTAGACGGCTGTATGCTTGACACAAACCGCCTCTACTACAACATCTTCGTAAACGGAGAACTGCTCACTTTGACCACAGACATATACTGGGATCATGAAGAGGATATGATAGATATACCCTACAACTTCGAAAGCTATGATATTTTTATATCAGGTACATGGCACTCAGTATATCTCTATGAAGAGCCAATCAATACGCTTGGCGTGCGTAGTGTCTATATCAACGAAAACGATGAGAAAGTATATAGCGATATAGCTACTATCGTAACAGAAACTTCTGTCAACAAAGTGGCTGATACACGTGAAGTAGCATCCCGTGCTTATTTCGATTTTCAGGGTCGTCGTATAGCTGAACCTGAGCAGGGTCTCTATATAGTACGTACTACTTATACGGACGGTACTTCATCAGTAGCCAAGACAGTAAGACGCTAAATTCAATCTACTCCTTAAAAGAGTATATACTGTAATATAAATGTACCGCCGCTGTAATTATCGGATAATTACAGC
>CAMWVA010000062.1 GCA_947177575.1 uncultured Porphyromonadaceae bacterium
TGTAAGTACAAAGCTTTGTACTTACACGGCCTTTTGATAAAGAATTATTGTGAAATTTATTATTTTACGAATAACTTCTGTGTTCTGTTACCAGTCTTTGCAAGATAGATACCGGCTGGAACCTTTATACATTCGCTTGGATTGAGGGTACTGATTTTTACACCGGAGATAGTGTATATTTCAGTCTTTGCACCTGCAACTAAAGTGATTGTACCGTCTTCCACATTGATAAGATTTTCTTCTGATACCTTAGAGGTATTAATACCCACATTTGCGAAAGATTTACGTACAGCATTTTCAATATAGCCTGTTTTCATGTTTATTATCATTACAATAACATGAGCATTATTCCAGTCTTTTACATTTGAAGCATCGAAAGTCATAGGAAGAGAATATACCTCACCGGCTTCTGTCATAGCCGGAATTGTATTCACACCAAGAATACTGTTTGCGGCACAAGCGACTTCGTCATAATAAGTCATTACTATGGATTCATTGTAATCCCAGCCCGGCAGAGAACCGTCGGTATAATAATTTGTCTGAGGATAGGGGCCTACATTATCTTCTGTTATGACGTATGCCCAGCCGTACTCGGTATTATTTTCAGAAACAGCGAATTTTACAGAAGGTTTTACATAAACCATGCTGCCTGTTACTGATAATTCATCGATTGTAAGTTCAGCTAAAGCCGGTACTGATGCTTCGCGGAGGAAATTCTCTTCCAATTCATTAAATTCCGGATCTCCGCTTATAACTCGGTCTACTGTACAGTAGGGATAGCCTACCACATCTATATAGCGGTTAAGATAGGGTTGGTAAGCCTCTATCGCCATAGGGTCACTGCTATGAGCTGCTATACCGATAAATTTTTCCGGATATTTTGCTGCCATTTCTCTCATTCCTACCATTCCTCGCGGACAGTTACCACACCATGTACCGGTACCCTCTTCAACTACGATGTTACGCTCATAACCTGCATCTTCGGGCAGACATAGAATTGAGGCTGAAACCATATTGTTTGTGTAGTCAGCATCTTGTCTACCGTTAACAGTCAGTATCTCTACATCAAGCATTACATTTCCGGCAAGCGGTGAAATGATATTTTCTATTGTAACAGATTCCTTCTCACCTGCTGCAATAGATAGGCCATTTATTGTCACAGTGTTACTTTCCGCTCCGGCGAAGGCATACTTTACTTCAAGTTCATTGACTTCTGCTGAAGCTGCATTACTTACAGAAAGAGTAATGTCGGCTGCTTCACCGAGACGTATCATACGTGGTGCATCAATGGTGTTTATTACGATATCGTCGCTTGGAAGATTGTCACCTGCGATACGAAGTCGTATGCAATTTGCTCCGGCTGTTGAGCAGTTATTCCAGTATCCATAATAAGGATCTTCGGGGTCAAAACCTTCCATCCATGATGTAGCAAGATTATCGTTAGTTACATT
This sequence comes from uncultured Porphyromonadaceae bacterium, assembly GCA_947177575.1. GTDB lineage: Bacteria > Bacteroidota > Bacteroidia > Bacteroidales > Muribaculaceae > Lepagella. The sequence continues at coordinate 1,452 of CAMWVA010000062.1, forward strand.
ATCAGACACAAGAGGACGATTATTGTCATTATCATTTAGATAACCCCAGCCTACATAGAATGGAGATTCGGCTTCAATTAGATAAGGCTCAGGTAATTCAAATTCCACCCATTCCCACTCTTCTCCGGGGAAAGGTGTGTTTTTCATATTCACAAAAGGTTCCTCAGTGTAAAGAGTTACGGACCCCCATTCATTAGGTACTTCATTACCGTTAGCCATGAAAATATCAATTAGAGGAGTCTCTTCATAATATCCTTTACAGATAATAATTGATGTTACATAACATCCGTTAAACTTTTTGGTTAAGGATGTAGGAAAACCTATAACGGAATTGCAGTACCATCCACTTGGGAATGGTGCATCCATATAGGCTTCTTCACACCAGCCCCATACGAGTGATGGCTGTGATGCATCAGGGGCTTTGATAAGGTTAGTGGAAGACACATCAGTGTCGCGTACATGGGCATCGGTAGTCAGACCCCATAGTCTGTCAGAGTTGTCGGAGAGATTCTGACGTTCAGCACCAATCGCTGTTGTCGCAATAGGCGTGATAGCTGCCGATATGGCAAAAATAAGTGAAAGAGTCTTCATATAATATTTTTGAGAATTAATTGTGCCCAAAATTAGTCTGACAAAACGAATAGATCAAGAAAAACGGTACGTTACAAATGCTTAAAGGGTATTTGCGTGTTACTGCAAAACTACGCATCCTATTTAATATTTTGATTTATAATAAATTATAAATAAATAAAATAATTGTATGAGTATAGATAAAAAAGAAGTTTTTGATAGATTTTATCAAAATTGGATTTGTAAAATATAATCCTTAACTTTGAAACATATAAAATTATGCTTCTTGCTATTTGTTATATTAACTCCGCAAATCATGAAATATGCTTATCATATAATTCTAATTTTTATCTTGCCTCTGTTAGCATGGGGACAGTGCGACACACTTTTCTATATGCACCGTCTTAATCTGCCTGACACTGACAGTATGTCCAGATTATCATATTTGGATTCGTTGTTATCAGCGAAAAAAACGGGTCGTGATTCACTATTTATAAAGAAAATAGAAACCTCTTACCGTTTAGGATTATATGATATCTCTGCAAATGCTTATGAAAATCTGATGGCAGAGTATCCTTCTGGCCGGTCTCTTTCTGAATCGTTAAAATTACAGCTTTATTATATACACGGTCTTCATTATAAAAGACGGTTTGCGGATTGTATAGACCAATGTAATAAAATGTTGAGGATGAATAAACCGGATTCATTACGCTATTATGATACTTTGGTTGATGTCATGCTGGTAGGATTTAACAGACAGAGTCCAGTTAGTCATACCCAAGAGTATATAAATAGAAATGAGTTACTTCTGAAAAAAGCTGAGAAAGAGAATTGGCCCCAGTCAACAATTGAAAATATAAAATATGGGTGTTACACAATGAAGATGCAGGTAGCTTTACAGAAGAATGATTTTAAAAAGGCTCTGATTTATGCAGGAGATATAGCGTCGCTACCTCTTTCTGAAAACCGTCGTAGTGCTCTGTCAACCAATATGGCCTATATTTATATGGGTTTAGGTAAATATGATGTAGCAGAGGAATGTTTTAAAGAATTGTTGGAAAACGGTGAACCTACTTATAATAAAGGTGTTTCGTTGTTGAACTATACTCACTTACTGAATCTTCAAGGCCGCTATAAAGAAACTTTAGAAATCATTGACCGTTATAAAGATGCAGCGACTTGTTTAGAAAATGATATGTATAGTTCATATCTGTTAGGGAATCGTGCTATAGCTGAAAGTAAGGTTTCAGATTATGAAAAAGCTTTTAATACCCTGTTAATATCAAAAGACTTAGGAGATTCGATTGCTTATAGTTCAGGTGTTCAGGACGGATTACTTTTGCTTGACTATTCCGAACAGTCTGCTATATTGGAGACTCTACAACAAAAGCTGAAAAAAGAAAGTGTCTGTTTGTGTATTATTGCAGTGATGTTTTTGGTTGTCTGTGTAGTAATTGTACGGCTTCTGCAAATGTTACGAAAGAATAACAGACAGAATAAAGAACTCGTAACTATATTAACTGACCTCAGGGAGAAGTATAGTAAGATTGACGCTGCTTATTCTGAACTGATACAAGAAGGTGACGATAAAGTAGCTACTCAGTTATTACAAGTGGCTACTTTAGAGAACGTAATCAGTAAGATAGAAGAAATTATTAGAAATAAAAAAGATGATGCCCCGGAGAAGCTAAGTCTTATTGAAGAACTTGTCACTTCTGCCGAGGCAAGACGAGATGGTAGAGAAATGTTTGAGCGTCATTTTGAGCAGGCTCATGCGAAATTCTTTAGGAACCTTTATACCGCTCATCCTGATCTTACTCCCGGAGAAGTAAGAATGTGTGGCTATATTATTATGAATTTGTCTAATAAAGACATTGCAGGTGTCACAAGTAAATCAATACGTTCGGTAGAATCTACCCGTTATCGTATAGGAAAAAAACTTGATATACCTGAAGGAGAATCTGTATTATCCTATTTACGCCGTTTTATGGAGTGATGGAGCGGGTAGATTTATTTGTTCATAATTTCTGACGACGGGATACAGGGTATACCCATATTACGGAGGTCGAAGATGTTGGCATTTGCTACTTCCTCAGTTGCTGCCGAACAGCAGTCTGTCACAACTATAGTGTTATAATCAAGCCCCATTGAGTCAACTGCTGTGGAGCGTACACAATTAGGGTATTGTGTGCCGGTTAGGTAGACGTTCTTTGCACCGAGACCACGTAGGATTATGTCGAGGTCAGTACCGAAGAAGGCACTGAAACGTTGTTTTGTTACGGTTATGTCGCCGTGCTGCGGAGCTATTTCGTCTGGAATAGCTGCACCTTTGGTACCTGCGATGCAGAACGGATGACCCTCTTCGAAGAAGTGACGGCGGAACAGTTCGGCGTCTATGCCCGACGGACGGTGAATACGGTAGATATAGATTACAGCCCAGTCATTAGCGCGTCCGAAGTCAAGAAATTTCTTTATCGCTGGCAGAGTTGCGTATGCTCCTTCTACTCTCATAGGTGAGTCAGGAAGCACAAAGTCATTTTCCATATCAATAACCAGTATCACGTTCTCGGCATGAGTCAGCATACCGTCAATTTTCTTAGCTGTATTCATAATTAATTATTTGTGTTTTTATTATAACAGTGTCGTGACTGTATAAGTTTGAAACTTCGGAGAGCTTTAAAAATTCAATTATAGGAATTTTGTGAAACTAATGATGTATTTTGTGCAACATATAAAACTGAGACTGTTTGTAACTTTGCAATACAAAAATTATCAGCTATGACAGGAAGATTAGTAACAGTATTTCTTATGATCATGATTTCCGTGCTATTTACGACTTCATGTGCATCAAATACTGAAAAAAACGACGAAAAACAATCAAAGGATAAAATGAAAACAGAAGAGCAGACATCGCCGACACTACCGAGAGACGATGCAAAGAAATTAGTGGTATTCTTCTCGCATACCGGAGAAAATTATAATGTAGGCTATATTGAAAAAGGTAATACTCACATTATAGCCGATATGATAGCAGATGCTACCGGTGCAGATAGTTTTGAGATAATACCGGAGAAAGCTTATCCGAAGGACAGCTATGATGAGTGTATCGAAATTGCGAAACGCGAACTTCAGGCTAATGCCCGTCCTGCTATTAAGGGAGATGTGAATGTCGAAGACTATGATGTTATATTTATCGGTTATCCGCAGTGGTGGGGCGAACCTCCAATGTGTGTCTATACCTTTATCGAAAAATATAACTGGAACGGAAAGACTGTAATACCTTTTGTCACTCACGAAGGCAGCGGTATGGGAGGTACAGACCGTAAAATCGCTGCCGCCTGCAAAGGTGCTGACGTAGCTATAGGCAAAGGTCTTGCTATACAGGGCAAAACAGCACAGGAGAATCAGGCTGCAGCCCGTAAGAGTGTGGAACGCTGGCTTGATGGTCTGGGTATGAAAAAATAAATTAAGAACTTATAAAAACGGAAAGATATGGAAAAAGTAATTTTGAACAATGGTGTGGAAATGCCGATTATCGGCTATGGTGTGTATCAGGTTGATCCGGCTGAGTGCGAACGTTGTGTAAGCGACGCTCTGAAAGTAGGGTATCGTATGGTTGATACCGCTCAGGCTTATCATAATGAAGAGGGTGTAGGTGGCGCTGTAAAGAAAAGTGGTATTGCCCGTGAGGAACTGTTTCTTGTATCGAAAGTATGGATTTCTAACTATGGTTATGAAAAAGCCAAAGCTTCTATTGATGAGAGCCTACGTAAGCTTGATACCGATTATATCGACCTTATGTTGCTGCATCAGCCATTCTGTGACCGTTACGGTGCATACCGTGCTCTTGAGGAAGCCTATAAGGCAGGTAAACTCCGTGCTATCGGTGTAAGCAACTTTTATCCCGACCACTTTATTGATTTTGCAAGTAATGTAGAAATCGTACCGGCTGTCAATCAGGTAGAGACACATGTATTCGATCAGCAGATTGAGCCTCAGAAGATAATGAAGGAGTTTGGCACACATACTATGTCTTGGGGACCGCTCGCTGAAGGACGCAATAATTTCTTCAGCAATCCTCTGCTTGAAGAAATCGGTAAAAAGTACGGTAAGAGTGTGGCCCAGGTAGCGCTTCGCTGGCTTACCCAGCGTGATATAATCATTATTCCGAAGTCTGTACATATCGAACGTATGGAACAGAACCTCGATATATTTGACTTTACCCTCAGCGATGAGGATATGGCTGCCATAGCCACTCTCGATACCGGTAAGAGTCTCTTCTTCGACCACCACGATGCCGACGTCGTAAAGATGTTCATGGGCTGGAGATAATAAAGATACTACATAATAATATTCAGCAGGAGAGTATGACCTATAGCGGTCTGCTCTCCTGCTGTTCTATAAAAAGAATATGCTATGTCTTATAAAGATAGACCTAAGATAAGCTGACAACGTAGAAAGGTAAATTATTAATATCCTGACCATTTGACTTCTTAATTGAATTTTGCGCATTTATAGTATCTGGATTTTGAAATTGGAATTATTTTATATATTTTTGTCGCAGAAATCATTGAGATTGTGGAGTATGTGTATTAATATACTCGGAATCTTATTTTAACGGGAATAACCTAAAGGAGTTGAAATATCCGATAGATATGGCAGTGGAACATAAAATGAATAAGATACCAAAAGTACCCTTTGGCAATCCGTGGCTATGGTGGGGAGGCTTAATATTATATTACTGTTGGTTTCAGGCTTTTTATAATGCACTTAAATTTAATGAAATATTTCCCTACGATTCACTGTATAGTTTTGGATTTGGAGTAATCGGTAATATTACACCCATATCAACAATATGGTGGATATACATTGGAATAGTATTTAGGTGGATACGTTTTCGCGACAGGTTAGTAAAAATTGGTGTTGATATACTTGCAGCAATATTTACAGCAATTTGTGTAAATTGGTTATATGCTATAATATTCGTTTTAGTTACAGGATGGAAGGCAACTATTGATTGGAGCGGGACATTGCTCAACGGACTTTTAGTTCTTCTACTGATAGAGATGACATTCTATTTTAAGAGTATCATGCTATACCAGAGAGAAGTTGAGGATATGCACCGACAGGTTATACGTCATAAGTATGAATTACTGAAGGCACAAGTCAATCCACATTTCCTTTTTAACTCCTTTAATCTTTTGTATTCACTCGTTATGGTTGACCCCCTGAGAGCTCGTACATTCATTCAGAATCTTGCTGATATGTATCGTTATGTACTTGACCGACATGGGCACGAGCGAGTAAGTGCTTCTGAGGAAATTGAATTTATACGTTCTTATATAGAGGTTCTTAGCACACGTTATCGAAATAAATTTACTGTTATATGGACTGGGTTATCCACAGACAGCGAATTCCTTTCTCATGTAACATTGATCCCATTCTCTCTGCAAATATTAGTTGAAAACGTTGTGAAGCATAATGTTGTTTCAACCCGCACTCCTATGTTAATGGAAATAAAGATTGAGGAAGACGGAATAACTGTAAGTAATCCTCTCCATCCTCGCCATACAGCCCCTGAAAAATCATCAGGATTTGGACTTAAATATCTCAAAAGCGTATACGAAAACACTGGTCGTGTATTCAGAGTTTCCAATGATATATCCAAAGGAATATTTGAGGTATACCTCCAATGGCTTCCGCCTGAAGCTGTTTCGGAGGTACAAAACAAACAAAAAGAGACGGAGTATAGTGGCCGACAATAATATTAAAATGGAAAATTTATAAATATGAGGTATGCAGTAATTGAAAATGAGGAGTTTGCCAGACTGTCATTATGTAGAATGCTTAAGGATCTACGCCCTGACTGGGAACTGGTATTTACCGCCGAAAGCGTCGAGGAGACTATAGAAGAGTTACAAGCAGGTAAGTCTTATCCTGAACTGATATTTATGGATATTGAGCTTGATGACGGGAGCTGTTTCGATATTTTCAAACAGATTACCATTACATGCCCAATAGTATTTACAACAGCTTTTGAAAATTTTGCATTACAAGCATTTGAAGTTAATAGCGTCGGTTATCTTCTTAAACCTATCACCTTTGAGAAGCTAACTAAGATGCTTGTTAAGATAGAAGAACTCGGACGCTCTTTATCGTCAGCTATGGGAGCAGAGACTGCTGCGAAAAAGCCGACATCCATTATACCAAAACATGGCAGAATACTTATTTCACATCGTGACAGCTACAGCTTTATATCATCTGATGAGGTAGCATTTTTCATCGCTGAAGATAAGTGTGTATCAGTTACCCTAAAGAACGGTACCACTTACCTTACTGACTTTGCTACTTTATCGGACTGTATGAATGTGTTAGATCACAACAAGTTTTTCCACATATCACGCAATACGGTTGTTAACATTGACTGTATAGCAAAGGTAACAAAATTCTTCAAAGGGAGACTGAATGTTGACATAAGCGCAGGGACTGTTACCCAGACAATCACCGTCAGTGCTGCCCGTAAAATTGAGTTTCTCAACTGGCTCGGACATTCCCATTAATTCAAACTTAAATCCATTTCATCCCTTATCTAACCCACTTTATCTCTAATTTTACCCATTCATCGCTTTTTAATTGTTTTTGGAATATTATAATAATAATTTTGTGGTGTGAATAATAAAACACGCTACAAATGGATTGTATAATTCTTCAGAATACATACTGCGCCTGCATTGATCTTTCAGCTCAACTACGAAGCCTCCTGCCGGAAGCCAGGATTTCCTGTATGACAGAAGAGGCCCTTGATGTAGTGGATTGGCTTGGTCATAAAGGCAGACACGTAGACTGTATAATTGCGGATACTGAAGCATGTGATGGTGATACAATCGACATTTTCCGGTACTCGTCAGTGCAGCTTCCACTGATACTGACATGTAGTTCACTTGATGAGGCAAAGCGTTGCAGTGGGCTCAATGTAATCGGAATGATACTAAAGCCGGTTTGCCAACAAGATCTTAAGAAAGCATTATCACAGATTTATAACTATTGTCAATTATAAACCAATAAATATATTTTTCACATGACTACAACTTTTACCAAGCAAATGCTGGTTGCCGTTTCCCTTATAGGAGGTACGATAGCCGCAACAGGCGCCCCTGTGATGCCTGAGCATCTTGCAAAGCTCCAGCGCATTGAAAAAACTACAAAATTCAAATCCGCTCCACGACAGGCTGCTGAATCTGCTGAAGAGTGCGCAGTTTTCATTCAGCTTCCTGAGGATCTCCAAGGCTGGATGCCTGATATTTGTGTCGCATGTGCACCAGACCAGCAACTCGTTAATCCAAGTGGTGACTACTTATATCTGCTCCCTGGAACGTATGACATAGTTGCTCGTTTTACTCACTCAAATCCTCTGTCATTCACTTTTAATGATTATCAGGGTTACGTAGTGCTTGAGAATGTCGAAGTGAACGGCGACATGACAATTAATGTGGATCCTTCCACAATCACACATCACATCGAGTTTCAGCCCATTTTACCAGACGGAAATCCAATGGTGCTGCCTGTTATAAACATTGATGAAGACGGAAATGAAATTCCCGTATCTGATGGCTCAATGCCATTCTCCGGGTTAACTATAATAGATTTCGTTATGGGCCCGGGCTGGGGACTTGATACATCTAATACAATGAGTGCATTGATTAATGCAGAAACACCATGGGGATTCTATGATCCGACATTACGACTCGGCATACATATCAATGAAATATCAGACCGTATACATATCGGAATTGCAACTGAACTCGGTACTCCTGAATACGATATGGCAGCAACTCTTCTTATGTCGGCTGAACAGGCGGGATCAGAAGAGGGTATCATAAGTAATAATCCGTTAGAGTATGCCGTACGTGATTTAACTCCTGCATGGACTCCGGATGGTGCTGATACTAACTCTCTGATTGAACAATATCCTGATGAATTAGGTTGGGTAACTCCTTACGGTTATGCTCTCAGACGTATGGGAAGTGATATTAATCAGCTTACAGGAGGTGCCATTATGACCAGTAGTCGGGATATAAACATATATAAGTTTGCTGCCTCAAGAAATAATATCGAAGATCCGCGTGCCCATTTTCTGGTTGCACCTACTAAAACAGAACTTATAAAATCAGGTTCTGAGGTAATCCAGACTGTAAACGTCGGAGCATGGATGCAGCCATTTGATGAAGGTGAATGGATTGTATATCCGGACAGTGAGCTTGCCATGACTGCAGAATCTCCGACAGCGAATTTTCAATTCTGTGGTGTGGAGTCTTTCCTTTCGTCAGTTAGTAATAACGATGATACCATGTTCCTGACAGCTCCTTTACTATCTACCACCATTAACCGGGGGTTCAATATGTTTGAAGGTACCGAATATCTCGGATTCAACATTACCAGCACAGGGCGTATGGGTGAGTTAAGAAACAGTGATATGTCTTTGATGAAATCCGAACTGTTTGTAAATGGTGTTAAGGTAGCAAATTCAATGTCTGCCATTGAAGAGTGGTGGAACAATTATGAATCTGATATGGCAGGAGAAACCGAGTTAAAACTCACTGATTCCAACTTTGAGGTTGACGGTGTCCGTACAGCTACAATATCTACTTCTCATTTTGATATGAATAATGCAGACTTCTTCCCACCATCTGTTACTATGATGCAAGTACGCTCGAATGAAGGTAAATTATCATCTCGTATAGAAGGTGGAGTGAATAATACTCTTATCATAAGCGCAGGTGACTTTGAAGCCGGAAATGAGATGATAAACTACTATGGCCAGACAGCTACCATTACCTCTGAGCCGGCATCTTTCAACCTTTGGTATGCTCCTACAGGCACTGAGGAATGGACAGAGCTTGATTGCACGAAGGTCACTGAAAAGGCTATCACCGGTATCGGAGCTATATATGAAGCAACCGTCTTGGATAACGCAGATGGCTGGAAAGACGTAAAAGTACGCGTTGAAGATGCTACCGGCAACTGGCAGGAACAGATAATCAGCATGGCATTCCATATATCAAAACCGACAGGTATTAAGACTGTAAACGGCAATAGTGAGGTTACTGTAAACGGCAACACAATCATCGCTCCTGCTGATGCTCAGATTTATACTATCGACGGTGTAAGAACCAACGGCACAGACCTGACAACAGGTATATATATCGTACGTGTTGCTGACCGTACTTATAAAATCTCCGTAAAATAACCTTTCAATTGCAATATCCAACTGATATTTAACGATACTCCACACTAAAAGTTTGGATAAGTATTAGGGACCCCAAAAGATTTTGAATACGAATCTTTGGGGTCCCTAATACTTATTCGAGAAGATAATTAATTTATTATCCGATAAAAAATTTGAAATCTGTAGATAGATGGAGTTATCTTACGATAGTTTTAACACTTGTTTTGCCATCGGTGAGGATATACATTCCGGCCGGGAAGGGATAGGCTCCGGCAGAACTTAATAGTCCTTTCTCAACGCCATCAATTCCTATCACTCTGATTGAGTCAACTTCACCATCAATAATTATGCTTCCGTCACTTCCGTGAGCTGTCCATGAATTGAAATCAACTGTTGCCACACTGCTCTTATCAGTTAGTGGTACCATATATGAATCCAATACCATACAATCGTTGCAATCCATACTATTGTAATTAGCCAGGAAAGCCACCACGCGCATATCTTCAGCCTTGAAGTTGTCAGGCAGTGTGTAGGTCCATTGTCCTTTAAACGACTTATTATCCCAGTAGATAGGATCGCCCCAAGTCTCTGTCAGAGCTTTGCGGAAGACATTGTTATGTACATAATCACTTACTACACTGCCTGGAATTGTCTGAAGACCGATTATATTATCTTCAACAAGATAGATATTGACAGTAGTGTTACGGGTAGAAAGATCCACAAGGCTTGCCCCTGTCATATCTACTACTAACTCACGTGATTCCTCGTCATAGTTACTTGTAACTTCAATTCGGGCAAGTGAGGGTTGAGAAGAAGCTTTCAGAACAAGTTCCCTGATTTCGTTGCTTTGTCCTACTCCCTCTACAGGTCCTTCAGTCAGATATGAACCTGATGAAAAGTTTGTACGGTCAAACATAATAGCAGGTGCAAACGTCTGCGGACTACCATAGAACCATGTCAGTGCACGATCATCGTCTGTGGTCATATCGTCCTCATAGTATCCGGAATGATGTGTAACCCATATCACATTGTCAAATTCTGCTATTCCTTCCTCTATGCGGTCGTGACCTGCCGGACACTGGGCACAGAAGGCAGTGGAGAACTGTTCGAGCAGCACGTTACGACTTGAATGGGAAGTGCTATAGCCTATAAAGGATCCGCTCCACGTGTTGTCATCGGGATTTACATCGCTATGTCCACCCGGATTTGCCAAAGTGATAGTAAGAGTGTTAGGTCCTACTACAAACTTATCCACAGTGAAAGAGAAACCGTACATATTTCCCGTATTCATTTCCCAGCACTGTGGAGTCTCGGTTTTTGGTGGATTTGAACCCACACGGTAAGATAACATATAGGAATCAATAGTCTTCGAGCCGTAATTACGTACGTTGCCGGTTACTGTCAGAGTTGAACCTGCACTAACATAAGGGTCGAACTTCACATTCTCAATTGCTATATCATAGGTAGGCAGATTGTCACCCTGAATGGTAAGTGACATAAGCAGATTACCGAATCTTGTGTCTGCAAGATGTTTCCAGTTGATACGTCCTTCTTCATCTTCATAACCTACAATGTCACCTCTCGGGTCAGCTACAGAGCCACTGCGGTCTGATTCTCCTTTTATGGGTGAGTAGTCCCAGTCAGCATGGCATGTCCACCCGATATAAAGATCTTTACCGGTTTCAATGAGATGAGGTGTTTCAAGTTGATAACTCATTGCCATTTTATCTTCAACCAATTCTATCGGCTGAGTATAAAACGGGTCGTCATTCAGATCGTATGAAAGCCATAATTCGCCGTTTGTGTCAGAAAGATTGCCGATACCTATGGAAACCTCAGTTATATAATTTCCTGCGAAACTTTTAGTTTTAACGGCGGGAATAAGAATACAGCTGTGGTAGGTAGTATTGAGTCCGACACCGAGATTTGCGTTGTCAAGCGGATTGTTGCAATATGAATATTGCATTGTCGGCATATCGGAAGGCAATGCGGTAGTGCCGGCAGACATCGATGTCATGCCGACACACATTGCTATGATGGTCAGAATTGTTTTTCTATTTATCATTACATTATTACTTTGAAAGCTTGTCCGTTAACTTTAACCACATAACAGCCTTTTGGTAATGAAACGTGTATATCGTTATCAACATATACCTTCTTTACGAGGCTACCGTTAAGGGTATAAATCTCTACAGATGCATCATTGGCCTTTATGTGTAGTTTACCGTTTTCTACGCGGTATACGGAAGTGTCATTAGCTATTGTTTCAACACCTGACGTGGATTTGAATGAATAATCGATTTCGGTTCCGGCAAATGCGTAGGTAATAAGGAAATATAATCTGCTCGGTTCTGTCACATGATATTTCAGTTCACTTGTCCGGTTGTCAATAGTCTCCGAAATAGCTACCGGATTATTGAAATCATCAGGAAGGTAAAGCTCCATGTCGAAACTATAGTCAGTCGATGACAGTGTAATGTCACCTTCGGTTGGGACATCGGCAACATACCATCTATAGCCATACCATGCGCTGATTTCAGGCATTACGTTGCTACCGACAATCATTTCTTCAGGATCTTCCATATTGATTGTCAATGTCTTTCCTCCAAGTCCGGAAACGTTCTTTACAAGAATGAGATATGTCTCACCGGGACGGACAGTCAGGCTTCCGGTATATTTGTCAGTTTCATAGTCATACAGATTGTTAACTTCTTCCGACCCTACAAGATAAGCCTCGAGAGAACTTGATTTCCAAGTGCCGCCGACATAATCACTCTCATACTCTATGTCAGAACTTATCTTCAGATAACCACATGAAGCCACTTCATATTTATACCACATATAATCAACACCGGCAGGCAGCTCAATTACTCCGCCTTCTGTCTCAACAGCTGACTCACGTCCTTCGCCAGGCTGCATGGGCTCGGTAGATAAAGTAATGACACCGGGTTCAGTTACATAGGTAAACTCAAGTATATAAGTTTCACCTGCTTTAACTTCATATTTTATTCCTCCGTCGAAAGCAATTCCATCGAAGCTATTAGTGTAATATGGATCCATTCCGTTAGAAGGATACACCATATAATAAAAGCTCATATATGAAGGTTCCGGCCTTTCTATAAGTAGCCAACTGGTGGTTTCTGCCGTAAACTTATAGAAATGTCTGTCGCAGGCAGGAAGTGGATTTTCTCCAAGATGTGCTTCCTCCGGAAACTCAAAAACATCTCCTACCTGGAACGGAATCTCCTTCAGTTCAAACTCGGTTGGTTCAGCGATGTCGTAGAATATGATATAAAGTACATCTTCCCTTAAGTCGGATATTCTTGCCTTCATCCAGCCATCTTCCTCAAATTTCTCTAACTGCATGAGCCATATACCACTCCGGGTGCATATATCAAATCTTACATTCGGATCAGCTACCTTTATTCCGAGATATTCTCTCATGGAAGGATGAAATACATAGTATTTCTCCGGACCGGCTGCCAAGGCATTAGTTCCTTCTTTTGCTTCTATTGAAGAGTCAATGTCATCGCCGATCTCTTTTTCTGCGTAACCTACCCGGAAAGATATATTGTTGATACCTTCATCAAGATTCCATTGCAGCATACAGTTATCATTATCATCAACTTTGACACGTGCGTAGCCGTTTACCATCTGTGAAATGTCTGAACTACTGGTCAGGGTAGCTGACGTTTCAGATGACAGGAACTGGCTTGATGCCTGGACAAATACGTAATTCCCTTCCATATTGTCAGGAACAGGAATACTATAGTAGTAGGTACCGTTATATTTCGGGGTTGTATATTCACCTTCTCCGGGGAGAACTATTGGATCATCTTTCGTGTCACCTTGCTGAGCCGGTCCGACTGTTATGGTAAATGAGTCCTCTACAGATGTTTCGCCTTTATTGATTCCTGTATAATAAGTGCGGCCAGCCTGAACTTTCTGACGTAGGCCGATTATTCCGTTCGCACTCTGCAAGGCATAGCTACAGCTGATGTCGTCATAAATCTTTGAGTAACCGTCTTCCCCAATTATGGCGTCTGATTCGATTAGAGCGTACCCGGATTCTTCCGGAGTGAATTTCCACCACCATAGTCCGCTTTCCTGCGGGAGATTGTTAGTGCCTTGTGCCTCAATTGCAGTTTCAGGCATTGTGCCTTCGTCACCGAGAGTCATGAGGGTCAATTCACCTATAAAGGCTGACATTGGTATCACTTCAATCATATATTCGCCCGGTTGGTTAGCAGGCAGTTTATATGTTGAAATATATGAGTTATCTATATCAGCCTGTAGTATTGTAAACTCTCCTTCGTTTCCTTTCCTAAAACCAAGGGTAGACATACCCGGGTGACGGAATTGATATACTCCTCCTTCCTTTACATCAAGGGAAAGATAAGTCGGAGATGTGATAAAAGTCTCTGAATTGAAGTACCAAGGCACATAGAATTCTCCAATGGAGACGGGTATTGCATCTGTCAGCGTCATACCACCGTCAACATTTACTCCATCTTTTATTGTCACATCAAATTCGAGAGTAGAGACTGAGGGATAGACAGTCAGAGTGATAGTAGCTCCCGGAGACACGGCAAAAATCTGTTCGCCGGGTGTGAAGCTGGTGGCTGCATATATGAAGGAGTCGCCACATTCAGCATTGACGCTGCTGATTGATTCCCCGAGTAAAGACACAAGTTGTCCTTCATCTGTTGAATTGGTGTAAGTGTAGACCACTGAAGAGACCCAGGGTTCAAAATCGGGTACTTCATACTGATTTTCGCCCGCGACAAGAAGCAATGGGGACTCCGCACTTTGTCCGAATACCGACAATACGCCACATAACCCCATACAAGCTAAAAGTGTAGATTTTATCATACGGTTAGATTGTTGATTATATAGTTTGATTAAAGATTGAATATACGAAAACACATTGTGTGTCACAAGCATAGGTTTGTAGACTGCAAAGTTATTACTTTTATACGTATATTCCTAATTATTTCTCTTGCCTTTGTGTACCGTTTCTTACGTTAAAAATTTACTAGCGGACACCGGCGGTGCGGAACTGTGCCGGAGACATACCGATATGTTTTTGGCAGTAATGGTTGAAGTAGCTGAGTAAGCTGAAGCGCATCTCGTCAGCAATCTGAGTGATGGAAAGACGGTCGTCTTTGAGATATTCGATGATGATGTTGGCAGCTGCACGATTTTTGGTCTTT
>CAMWVA010000063.1 GCA_947177575.1 uncultured Porphyromonadaceae bacterium
AGGATTATAGAGAATTATGTAAAGAATTTTATCTGAAGTTCTGAGTTCACTGTTGTAACTTATATTAATTTTGTTGGTAACAGAATGAACAGAATTTAATAATTAACTTAAACCGCATAGGTAAATGATTGTCAAAAAAGAAAAAAAGTAGTGTAATGAAAAAAAGAGGATACATAATAATGAGTGTTTTGGCCGTCACTATGCCATTAGTAAATGTGCAGGCTGATGATTTTTTTGATGACGATATATATTATAATCCTTCAAAGGATAAGAAAGTCACTACACAATCGTCATCATATATAGCTAATTTTAGTGATTTAGATGTTGACACTTACAATCGTAGAGGACAATATTATATAAGTCCTATTGATACGGTAGGTGAAAGAATAGGTATGGAGGAAGACTTTGTTTACACACAACAATTGCAGAAGTTCTATAATCCTACTATAGTTGTGGAGAATGCCGATGTGTTAGCCGATGTATTAAAGAATTCCTATGGTAATGTTGATATAGTAATAGATAACGGTAATGTAAGTTTTGCTCCAGCGTATCTTGCTAATAGTTACTATGGATTTTATTCTCCATGGAACTGGCCTTACAATACATGGAGTTGGGGTATAGGATATTATGATCCATGGTATAGTCCATGGGGTTGGGGCCCATCTTATTCATGGTATCCGGGTTGGAGCTGGAGCTGGAGTTGGGGACCCTCATGGGGTTATGGACCGGGTTGGAGCTGGGGTTGGGGACCCTCATATATTGTCCCTGCTGTTACTCATCGTCCCGCTGGCAATCATCGTGTAGGCGCTGCCGCTGGCTGGGCCTCGACAAGTCGTCCGTCAGTTGGTAATCGCCGTACTTTAAACGGCAGTGTACAAGGTAACAATAGATATTCCGGCTCTATAAAAGGTAATTCTAACTATGGTCAAGGGGCTGCCGGAAATCAGCGTACATATAGAGGTACAGGAGCTTCTATTAATCCGATGACAGGGAATAATCGTGTTCAGACTGATAACAGAACAACTGTCCCCAACAATAGGAATACTTATACTCCTTCACGCAATACTGGTCAGAGTCGTAATTCCGGTTCATATAATTCAGGTAACCGAGGAGGTTCAAGCCGTTCTACCGGTAGCTTCGGTGGCAGCCGAGGCGGAGGAGGTGGAAGCAGTCGTGGCGGCAGACGCTAAGACTGTTAAGCTAAATATGTCAAAAAGAAATTAATATAAATGAAAAAAGAACTAATCCTACTGGGTACAAGTGCTCTGGTGTCTTTTATGGCCTCAGGGCAAAGTGCTATCGATGCATTCAGATTTTCTCAGCCGGATCTTAAAGGTACGGCACGTTTTATGTCAATGGCAGGTGCTTTTGGAGCTTTAGGAGGCGATTTGAGTACTTTGTCTCAGAATCCAGCCGGTATAGGTATATACAGAAGTAATGAAATAGGATTTACCCTTGATTTGGATTTTCAACGGGCTACTTCCTCTGCTCAAGGTTATAATAATTCTGTTAATCAGACTAAGTTTCTGGTTAATAATATAGGTGGCGTAGCCACCTTACGTCTTAACAGCGATATAATGCCGAATTTTAATTTTGGATTTACTTATAACAGAGCCTCGAGTTTTAATCGTAAATATTGTGGCCGTATCAATAGATTAGGTAATTCATTATCGAATTATTTCGCAGGTATCGCTAATTATAATGGTTTAAATGTAGCGGATGTAACTTCCACCTCATCATTTGACCCATATAATCCTAATGACGGACTTCCCGGTGCACCATGGAGTAGCATTCTGGCTTATAACAGTTATCTAATTTCTCCTGTAGGAGATCCTGATAATCCTGTCTGGGAAGGTCAATGGGGCTCAGGTACCTCCGGCAATGGTATGTTTAGTGGTATAGAATCAGGAAGCTTTGACGAATTTAACATTGCTTTAGGAGGAAATATCAGTAATAAAGTATATTGGGGTATGGATTTCTGTATTACAAATCTTACCTATAATCTGGATGGACTGTGGGGAGAAAGTCTTACTAATGCTTATGTAGGTGATGAAGAAGGTAATATTGATTGTACCGAAGCTAACTGGAGCTTGTTTAACCACTATCGTACAACCGGCACAGGTTTTAATTATAAGATAGGTGTTATAGTAAAACCTATACAGGAATTACGAATAGGCTTTTCTTTTCACACTCCTACGTGGATGGCTTTAAATGAAGTATTCTATTCAACTATAGATTATACATACGGTACAAAAGTTTCGGGCTTTGCTACTACTAACGGTGGTTACGACGGGTATAATTCAATGAATTTCCGTACACCGCTGAAACTTATAGGTAGTATTGCCGGAGTACTGTTTAATCGTCTAATTATATCAGCTGATTATGAATGGTCACCATATCAACGTATGAAATTCTCAGAAGCCAGTAATTACGGAGGTTACTATGATGACTGGTATCCTGATTGGGGATATTGGGATGAAGTTTCCGGTCCTGTACGTTCCGGTTATATGACTTCTGATCCATTCAAAGCAACTAATGAAGACATAAAGACATACTATCAAGGTAATTCAACTGTAAGAGTAGGAGCTGAATATCGTGTGACTCCAAGGTTTAGTGTTCGTGCAGGTTACAGTTATGTTTCTTCTCCAGTTAAGCAATCTGCACGTAACAATAGTATGAGTATATATACTTCAGGCACACTGATGGATTATACGTTTAACAATTCTACACAGTATATTACCTGTGGTTTAGGATATAGATGGAATAATTTCTATACTGATCTGGCATATATGCATAAACGCATAGATGCTACTTATCATGCTTATACACCTGATCCAGCCTCTCCGCAATATCCCAGCCCACAGGCAGATATGACTTTCAGTAATAATCAATTGATATTGTCGTGCGGAGTACGTTTCTAATACAGACTATTGTTAAAATTAAGTCGGTTCACATAGATATATACATCCGTGCAGTTCAGATAGAGAACGAAAGGCGTATAAAAAATCTTTTCCGCCATTTTTTATCTGCAACTGGCTTTTTAGCTTTTCCGCATTAACAGGATAATTTCGTGTAACTATATTCAGCGGTGTGTTAGTCATGGCACGCCGCTCTTTTTTTGTAAATCTTTTTTTTATTCTTACACAACGACCAGGGAAATCGAGTATATATTGTGTAGAGCAGAATAGATGGGTATTAGGGGCTATTTTTTCGAGTGTTGGATATTTATGCTGTAAAGCACTCCAACAGCCGATTTTCATTATTGCTGCATTAGGTTCATATAAAAACATACCTTCTTTCAACTTACCATTATAGTAGAATATGTTGTTATTGTTAGTTTTATTAAGGGAAAATTCAGTGATTTCATCGGTATCATTTATATCAATTGCACTGAGCAGCGGCAGGTTAATAGTATCAGGAATAATCTCAATAAGTATTTCTTTACATTCACCTTTGAAACATACAACATATAAATGAGAAATAAAAGGTAGTTGTGTTAGAACAGCTGTTATATCTAACATAGGAGATGCCTTAATAAGAAGTCTTTTTGTACGTGAAAGAATAGTATTTAAATTTTGTCTTATATCAGGCTGACAGTCGCTGAAGGCAAATTTACGATTATTGTCGTTATCTCTGCGTGCAGGATCTACAAATATAAGGTCATAGGCCTGTTCACAATCAGTTAACATTCTAATAGCATCTTCATTATATACTGATATATTACTTAATTTCATTACAGAAGCATTATAACATAAGGTAGCGGCCTTGTATTTATCAAGTTCGCAGGCTGTCACTATACAGCCGGTAGTAGCAAATGACATAGAATCAATTCCAAGCCCAGCGGTCATATCAAGAATATTTCTGTCATCAGATAGTAAAAGAGATGCATGAAAACGAGATATATGTTCGTTTGATGCCTGTTCATAAGCTAAAGCAGATGGAAAAATAGTGAAAGGGTTGCTTGTAAATGCAGGAAGTTTATGCAGCCCTTTACGTTTTAAATCAATCTGTAGAGTAGCAAAATCAAGGGGAAAACCGCAGTTTAAGGCTTCTTCTTTATATTTAGATGATAGTAGAAGAGTTGAAGAATCCTCATGAGCATGTAGCTTAACAAACTCATGGATTTTGGAATCAGTGAAAAAGTCAGGACAGTATGTTAAATCAACTTTGTGCATAGTAATAATATTGAAACAAGCGCGAAGATAATGATTTTTTGATTAATTTTGCACGTAATTGTACATCTTATATAAATATTTCGGAGGCTTACCGCCTAATCGACGATATTTTAATCTAACTTAAAAAACGATGATATTCAATAATAAAAGAAAAGTTATGATGTCTTTGTGGTGTTTTCAGATAAGAAAGACTCTAATACTCGGAACTATCTTTTTATTGTCACTGCCATATCAACAGGTAGCTGCTAAAACAGATAGGGACGTGGGGCCATTTGTACTTATTATAGACCCAGGTCATGGCGGTAAAGATCATGGTGCAGCAGAGAACGGAGTAAAAGAAAAGGATATCAATCTTGCTGTAGCTAAATCCTTGGCTAAATTATTAGAAAAGAAAAAAGACAATATAAAAGTTGTCATGACCCGTGATAAGGATAATTTCATAACATTGCAACGACGTGCAGATATAGCTAATGAAAACAAAGGAAATCTTTTTATTTCGATACATACAAATTCAGTAGATAAATCAAATAAAAACCGAAAGAATGTCTCCGGTAGTTCGGTTTATACTCTTGGTCTGAATAAAGATGAAAATAATATGAAAGTGGCTCAAAGAGAAAATTCAGTAATAGAACTTGAAAATGATTATAGCCACAAATACTCAGGTTTTGACCCTAATAAAGATGAGTCATATATTATCTTTCAGATGGCCCAGAAAAAAGATCTTTTACAGAGTATAAAATTTGCTGAACAGGCTCAGAACAAATTAGTTTCCAAAGCACATCGTGGAAATCGTGGAGTACACCAGGCTGGTTTCTGGGTATTATGGGCCACTTCTATGCCTGCAGTACTTGTAGAACTTGACTTTATCTGTAATCCTACAGCAGCTAAATATCTTTCTTCCGAGACAGGTCATAAAGAAATGGCTGAGGCCTTATATGAAGCAATAGTGGAGTATGTGGAGGCTTTTGAACAGAAGAATAAAAATGCAGCAATTAAAGCTGGTGTAAAAAATAATAACCGTACTAAATCTAAAACTGTCGCTATGCAGAATAATACTCTAAAATGTAGTGACAGGAAAAGACGTTCAAAGTATAGTAAAGTAAATCCTGATGAGCGTAATTTTGATGTAGCTGTAGCTGACGAAGTGGCATGGGTAAAAGATCAGGAAGAAAATACTGAAAATACAGATAGAAGTAAGAAATAAAAATAATATGAGGTATGAAGAAATTGTTTAACAAAGAATTCGTAATAGGCCTATCGGTAATTCTGGCCATTGCGATATTAATCTTCGGAATTGAATTCCTGAAAGGAGTCAATCTTTTTAAGCCGTCAAACTTTTATATGGTATCGTACAGTAATGTAGCTGGTCTGGAATTATCAGCTCCAGTTACCATAGACGGTTATAAAGTTGGTCAGGTACGTGAGATAAAGTTTAATTATGAGCATCCAGGAGATATAGATGTTCTTTTGGCTGTTGATAAGAATCTTAAACTTCCTGAAGACTCAAAGGCAATTATTGAAAGTTCGTTATTAAGTGGTGCTTATATTAACATACAGAGAGGACATTCGTCTAAAATGATTGAAGTAGGAGGCAAACTTGCCTCAGGTACTACACCTGATCTTATGGCCTCTTTAAGCGGGGAAGTTCTTCCAACAGTATCCTCAATTCTGCCTAAGGTTGACTCACTTCTTTCTAACCTTAACAGACTGTCTGGAGATCCAGCTCTACTACAAGCAATTCAGCGTATAGATGTTATTACTAATAATATTGCTCAGCTTTCAGCAGGTCTAAATAATACAATGATGAAAAATGTGCCTTCTCTTATGCAGGATGCACGGAAGGCAACTACTAATATTGATACGATTACTTCGAGATTAGCTGATTTAAGTCGTGAATTAAATAACCTTCCTATTGAAAGTACGATGGCTAATCTGTCGGCTACTACGGATGACTTAAAGACCTTTACATCCAGCCTTAATAACCCTAATTCTACATTAGGGCGACTGACCAGTGACAGCAGATTATATGATGAACTTAATCAAGTTACCAGTGATCTTGATTCTTTGATTGTAGATATTAAAAATAATCCTAAGAGATATATAAGTATTAAATTACTTTAATATCAACATAATAGATACCCGTAGTATATGCGTTTCTTTAATCAAGAAGTCATAACTACGGGTATTTATTAGGTTGCTATTATATAAACCTATAATATCAGTACTATACTATAGGTAATAAAAGACAATACCCAAGCTAAGGCTGTATTATAAATCATTGAGAATAAACCATAGTACCAACTTCCTGTTTCACGTATTATGGCCGCGATGGTAGCTATACAGGGGAAGTATAGTAATACAAAGACTAAAAAGGCAATAGCTGAGGCAATTGTAAAAGGTGTTTGTCCTGTGACAGGTGAAGGTGTACGAAGACGTTGTGCTAAGGCAGCCTCATCGTCATCACCTACATACAGAACGCCTAAAGTAGAAACGACCACTTCTTTAGCTGCTGCTCCGGCAAGTAAAGAAACACAAATCTTCCAGCCAAATTGCATAGGTTGCATTACAGGCTGAATGAATCTGCCTATATGACCTAATAGTGAATTCTGTTGTTGATATTCATATAAAGTAAGACTTTCTATAAGCTCCTCATTATCTGGGGTAATATTACGGTTATTTATTTCATTAAGCATTTCTGATTTAAAATCTTGTGGTACTTCATTGAAGTCATAGCGTGGAAAGTAGGAGAGAGCCCAGATTATAATGGATGCTATAAGAATAAGGCCACCCATTTTTCGTAAATATTGTTCTGCCTTAGCCCACATGTTGCGTATTATAGCCTTGGTAGTAGGAATACGATAAGGAGGTAATTCCATAACGAAAGGCGTCTCATCTGCCTTAAACCAGAATTTTCTCAGTAATCTTGCTGTTAGTACAGCAACAATTATACCAAGAAGATATAAACTAAAGAATACCCATGTACCATGATTAGGGAAAAAAGCTCCGGCTAATAGAACATATATAGGTATTCTGGCAGAACAGCTCATAAAGGGATTTACAAGAATAGTAATAAGGCGACTGGATTTACTTTCGATAATACGAGTCGACATAATGGCTGGTACGTTACAGCCAAATCCCATAACAAGTGGAATGAATGACTTTCCATGTAAGCCCATACGATGCATTAGTTTATCCATAATGAATGCTACACGCGCCATATAACCTGAATCTTCCATAAAAGAAATAAAGGCATAAAGAATCAGAATATTGGGTAGAAAGACGATTACTCCACCGACTCCACCTATAATACCGTCAAGAATAAGATCTTTCAGAGGGCCTTCCGGCATAAAATCGGCTATTAATCCTGAAATCCAACTTACACATGTCTCAATCCATCCCATAGGATAAGAACCGAGCTGAAATGTTGCCCAGAACATGAGCCACATTACTGCCAAAAACAGAGGAAAACCAAAGAGTTTATTAGTAACAAAAGTATCAATAATCTTTGTGGATTTTTCTTCCTGTCGTATATTACCTTCCATCGTTTCTGCCAAAGCACCGTTTATGAAACCGTACTTTTCTGCTGCGATACAAGATACCGCATCTTCACCTAAAGCTTCAGCAACACGTAGACGTTCTTCATCCCGGATTTTAAGAAGTTCAGTGTACTGGTTGCTTGCTCGAATCATGCGTTCGGCTTCAGGATCGTTTTCTAACAGTTTAATGGCTAAATATCTTGGAGAAAAATGATCAGAGATAGCAGGATCACATTTTATTATATTTTTTAAGCGGTCAACGGATTGTTCGATTTCCGGATGCATATTGACATGTATGTGTCGTGTATCAGGATTTTTTAATTCATAAACACTTATAATTGTATCGAGCAATTTTTCAACTCCCCAGCCATTTGAAGCATTTGTCGGTACTATAGGTACTCCAAGCATTTTACCAAGTTGTTCGTATTTAAGTTTAATATTGGCTCGCTTAAGTTCATCATACATATTGAGGTCGATGACCATGCTTCGATTCATGTCTATGAGCTCTGTGGTGAGATATAGATTACGCTCAAGATTAGAAGCAACCACGACGTTTACTATTACATCCGGAGTTTCCTTACGTAAGTATCTGGTAACATAGAGTTCCTCCGGAGAATATGCAGATAGAGAATATGTACCTGGGAGATCAACGATGTTCAGTCGATAGCCTTTATAATACATAGAGCCTTCTTTTGCTCCGACAGTGACTCCTGCATAATTACCAACATGCTCATGTGCACCTGATACGAAATTGAATAGTGAAGTTTTTCCACAATTAGGATTCCCAATCAGAGCAACATTAATAACTTTATCATGTCTGACTTCAATTTGGTTAGAGACTGTATCATGAAGAGCAGTAGAAGCAGTAGAAGATACAGGAAGCTGGGAGTGCCATTCTTCTACCGGTACAATTTCAATCAGAGCAGCTTCTGCACGTCTGAGTGATACTTCATAGCCCATCAAGGAGTATTTTACAGGATCTTGTAAAGGAGCATTAAGTACAGTGGTTACTTCCCGACCACGTACAAACCCCATTTCCATAACTCTTTTACGAAAAGCACCATGACCTAAAATTTTGGTTATAATGCCAGAATTTCCCGGTTTCAATTGTGATAATCTCATAAAAATCACTCAAGATATTATAAAATTAAGAGTGAGGACAGAGTAAAGATATAAGGTAGATTTACAAAATTAGCATTTTAAGTGGATACATAACAAAATTATGCTTAAAATTACCTATATGTAGGTAGTGATAAAAGTAGGTTGAGGATAGACTTTATAATAAATGTTCCTGTCATAATGCTATATTAGCCCATGACAGGAACATTTAAATTTTTATTTTTTTTGAGGCATTACTTTAGGTGCGAAAATACGTGTTATTAATCCACCTATTAACATTACAGCTGCCGAAACCACAAGAACTGTAAGTGCGCCACCGACTTTCAATAAAAAGGGTATAAAGAAAACAGCAAGAACTGCACCTATTTTACCAATTGAGGCAGCAAGACCAGACCCACGTCCACGAATTGCCACCGGATATATTGCTGGAGGTAAAACGTATGTTATAAGGTGAGGTCCCATATTAAGAAAGAGTTCGAAAGCCATAAATGCACCTATTGAAATCCAGTGTGGCCAACTGAAATGATATGAAATACCAAGAATAATCATTGCCAATGCACTAAGAAAGAATCCTACAGTTTGTATGCGAGGCAAATACATTTTCTTGGCTATAAGCCATAGTCCAAGTACGAAACCGGGTAATATAATACAGCTAATCCACAGTGTTATTTCTACTGAAGAGGCTACATGCATGATTGGTGCTTCTTCTATTCCAGCATGTTCCAAACCAAGAGCCATTACCAATACAGGAAGGAAAACACCTATACCATATACTCCTAATCCTTCACATGCCCATGGTATACCACTTAAGATAATCTGTCGCCAATTGGAGGATATAAACTGAGAAAAAGACATTTTAGTCTGAGTCACAATAGGCTTTTTGACAGAATCAGCAGGTTCGATAATTACATCAGGACCAAGAAACTTTTTAACTGCGACTTCTGCCTGTGCTTTTTTACCTTGATCAAGTAACCATTTAGGGCTTTGATAGAACCAGATACGCACAATAAACATAACGCCAGCTATGATTGCAATTATCCACATTAGATGTGGCCACATTTCAGCTTTATGCCAATAGGTTATAAGTCCAAAACATACAGCTGCTACAATAATGTTACCGAAGGCACTGGCTGCTTTAGCTACGCCTACCATTGTAGCTTTCCATTTATCCGGCATTAATTCCGAGATATATCCTGAATCAAGACTATACTCTCCACCGATACCAAGTCCTACGAAAAATAATGATATAACCAATACGCTTATATTCGGAATCAAAGCTGCTATTACAGCGGCTATAAGAATCAGAAGCGGACATAGACGGAAGAATAAAATATAACCATAACGATCACTGAGACGTCCAAATATTACTGACCCGATTGCAATGCCTATCAAATCAATAGCTCCAATAAGACCCTGCATAAAAGACGAGAGTTCAGGATGACGCAATATCTCAATCATCGGTATTATAATACCGGCCAAAGTAGCTACTCCAGTTCCAATAAGCTGCCCAAGAGAAGCAACGAAAACAATCCAGTAATGGCGCGGTGTAAGCCGCATAGTTGCCATATTGATATTGTTTTCGTTGTTTGGAGAAGATAGATTCATAAGTATTAATTCTTAGGTTGGAACATCTTATATTGAGGTATGAGAAATATCCAGGTTGCTACACAGAATGGTCCGGTAAGAGTAGGTATGCCAAAGGGAGCCATGAGTGCGTTCATGCCAGCTTGTATAAATACAGTAGCTATGATACCGAGTATACACCAAATAGTTGATTTCCATGAAAAATTGCAGAATGTAGCACCTAAGGCTATACCTGTAAGTACAGCACTGAAACCATACAGTCCTTGTGCTATATCAGCGGCAGGTGCGTGCCATACGATAGCTACAAACAGAGAAATTGCAGAAGCGAGGGCAGCCCATAGGGCAGCACGCCAACTACTTACAGCTAAAGCTGCAAGGAAGAAAATTCCGGTTACCCAAGAGTTGATAAGAAATACCTGAGAAATGCCACGGAGCCAATAGAGTACAAGATTCTCAAAATTCATATCAAGATGTCCGATTGACTCAGAAGCAAAAGATGGTGTTCCCATTGCTACAGGAGCCATACCGTCGAGGACCCGTGCAGCCAGAAGGAATAGCCATGTAGAGAATACAAAAGGAAAAGTATAGGAAGTAACATTATATTTTTTAAATGCAGAATCCATACCTGTGCGTACCCATGTTGTCATAGCAGCACATAGAATCAGGGCTATCCACATCCATATAGTATCACCAAGAAAAGTAGGGAATGCACATCCTACCAATACACCGTTGAATCCCCAAAGACCCTGAGCCCCCTTTTGATCAGGAAGCTGCAGGAAGTATCCAGTTAAAGTGGAAACAAGAGTGCCTACAACTGCTCCCCATGCTACTAAAGGAGTATGTGAAGCATAAGCGCCCCAGATAATGCCACATAAAAACAGTATACCAGTCCATGCACTATCCTGGAACATAACCTGTCCTATACCTCGGAAATAAGTACGCGGAAAATTGTTTATTATCTGCGCCGTCGGTGTGTTTTGTGTATCCATTGACAAATAAATTAAGTTTAGATATTATAGTCGGAATATACCAGTACTTAAATATGTTATTTTTAATATATGTAAATAAATACTGTTGTTATTAACAACCATTAACTATAAGTAAAAGTTTATAGTTGTTTTTACAATAGGAGAAAGTTAAGATAGTATATTAATAAAATTTAAACTTTTTTATTATCAAAGACCTTAATATAAATATAAGCTACATAACATAACACGTATTTAACTATGAATAAATTTCTGGCTGATGTGCAGAAACACAAGAAGATTATCTACGCTGTGTTGCACATAATTATCTTAATTTTATCAGTTTATCTGGTTTTATGTATCTCTATAGATACTTTTAAAAATCTTACTTTCTATCGAGAACCAAGATTTCAGCATGTACAATTCTGGATATGTATTGTCTTTTTGGCAGACTTCTTTGGAGAGTTATATTTGTCTGATAATAAGAAAGAGTATCTTCTTACGCATTTTGTTTTCTTTTTAGTGTCTATTCCGTATCAAGCTATAATAAGTCATTATGGTTGGGTATTTGATGAGCAAATAACATATATATTAAGTTTTATACCCCTGGTACGTGGTGGATATGCTATGGCTATAGTGGTTGGTTGGTTTGCTTCTAATAGAGCAGCCGGGTTGTTTGTTACTTATCTTTTCACACTTCTATCAACAGTGTATTTTGCCAGTTTAGCTTTTTATCTTTTTGAACATCCTATCAATTCATTAGTCAATAATTATACTGATGCTTTATGGTGGGCCTTTATGGATGTAACTACAGTAGGTAGTAATATAGTAGCTGTAAGTACAGTAGGTAAAGTGCTATCAGTTCTGTTAGCGGCTTTGGGAATGATGATGTTCCCGATATTTACAGTTTACATGTCCAGTATACTTAGGACCCATAATCAAAGTGTAGCCAATAAAGCTGTCATTGAAGCCACTACTCATCCTGAACCTGATAATCATAGCGCTTCGTCGGCAGGGTCGGATAATAATTAAACAGTCAAATTACTTGAACAGTAATAGATAGGCTCTCCGGTCATTTTGACCGGAGAGCCTATCTATTACTGTTCAAGTAATTTGACTGTTTCTACACTTTGTATAAGTCCTATGTGGTTAAGAATCTTTTGTATCTCCTGAAAAGAGTGAACCCCTAATGAAAGAATAATCGTAGAAATAGAATCCGTAGTAGTAGTATTGATACTTCCGATTGAAAGATTAAGATGATTAGAAATCTGATCAACGAGATCTATTAAAAGATGAGAACGGTCAATAGCTACGATCTCAACAGTTATCGGATAAAGCGTATCATCTGGTATAAAGTCAACAGACTTTATAGAATCTCCGAATTGTGAAGCTAATTTTATTGCAATCGGACAGTCACGGCGATGTATGGTAAGTAAATCCTTACTATCCTGAAATCCTATAACCTCTTGTCCCGGAATAGGGTGACAACATTGACATCTTGTATATTCAGTCTTAGGAAGTCTATCTAAATAACCTTTGATAGCCTTTCTGGCTTTATAAGTTACGGCATGATTAAGCCAGTCTGGGACAGGATGCTGATCTTGAGAAGTAAAAATCTCAACTATATCACCACGATGCAGAGGAGCTTTAATAGAAGTTAAGAAGCCATTAACTTTTGCATAATGTGCATGATGACCTAAATCAGTATGCAGCTCATAAGCAAAATCTATAGGAGTAGCTTTCTGAGGTAATATTATAGGACTTCCTTTAGGAGTAAAGGTCATTATATCATCATTATAAAATGATGCTGCTAAACTGTCAAGAAAATTGTTACTGTCGGTTTTCTGAGTAGATAGATCTTTAACTATCTTTTTAAATTTCTCTACCCAGCGAGAAATTCCTTCTTCCTGTTGTTCGGAAACACATCCTAAGAAAGAATTATTGACCATTCTCTGGCTGCTGATATGTACTTCCTGCCAGCGTCCGAAATCAGCTAATAGTTTGACATGGAAACTTTGATAGCCATTTTCTTTAGGAGAGTCAATATAATTGATAATACCGTTAGGTTTCTCTTTAAAGTGATTTGTAAGTACGGAATAAATCCGAAGTACCATATCTTTTTCTGCCACACTTTCTTCTTCAGTTCCTTCAGGGAGCTCAAAGACTACATCGGTGTAATGACGATATTTGAGATGTCTGAAATCATCTCCAAATTTTTTCATTTTTCTCCATAGACTGTAAGGTTCGCGCCATTCGTATCTTACCATAGCTTCTATACCAGCTTCGTGAAGTACTTTGCGTATTTCTCCAATGAAACGGTCAAGCTTAGGCTTCATAGTCTTTTTGTCTTGTTCAATTAAGGTCATCAAACGGTCGTATTCATGAGGAACACGAAAGCGTAAAGACAGATTCTCAAGTTCGGTTTTGACATTATATAAACCGAGACGTGTGGCAAGAGGAGCATAAAAATAATCTGTTTCACCAGCAATCTTCATCTGCTTGTCAGGACGCATTGAAGATAGGGTACGCATATTATGTAATCTGTCGGCCAGTTTAATAAGTATAGTCCTTAAGTCATAGTTAACCGAATCAATCATTTTCTTGAAATTGTCAAGTTGTTTTGACATTTCATATTTATTTTTTTTTGATTTGGTCAGACCTTTTACAAGGAATGCCACGTCGTCACCAAAATTATCCTGAATATCCCGAGCACGATAATGAGTATCTTCTACTACATCGTGTAGAAAAGCAGCCATAACAGAATCAGTATCCAGTTGAAACTCTTCTGCAACAATACGAGCAACAGCAATAGGATGCAGGATATAGGGTTCCCCGGTTTTACGCTTTTGGTCTGCATGAGCAATCTTTGCTAATTCGAATGCCTTATGGAGACGCTGAAGATCTTCTTCAGATACTCTTTTGGCCATTATATCAAAGACTTTTTGGGCTTCTCTGTCTATAATTGAATTATTGTCTATTTCGTTCATAGGCTAAATTTTGTAGGTTATTAATGTTTCAGTAGTTATTAGTCTCCGCCATTGTAGCTGTTATCATTATGCTTATCTATATTCTTTAAGGAGTGAATATATGTGTGCATTCTATTTTCAGCAGGATTATCGGCGGGATACCAAAAACGATGTTCTACGATTTTATCCGGGAGATACTGTTGGGTTATGTAATGGTTATTAAAGTTATGGGCATATTGGTAATTTTTACCGTAGCCCATTTCTTTCATAAGTTGAGTAGGAGCATTACGAAGATGGAGTGGTACAGAGAGATTTCCAGAAGTACCTACTTCATCTAAGGCAGAATTTATAGCAAGATATGCTGAATTGCTCTTTGGTGAGGTTGCCAGGTAGATAGCACATTCAGCGAGTATAATGCGTCCTTCTGGCCAGCCGATCTTATTTAAAGCATCAAATGTAGCATTAGCTAAGAGTAGGGCATTAGGATTAGCCAGACCTATATCTTCAGCAGCCAAAATCACTAATCTCCGGGCAATAAAGACAGGATCTTCTCCACCTGCTACCATACGTGCAAGCCAATATATAGCTGCATCGGGATCACTTCCACGTATACTTTTAATAAAAGCAGATATAATGTCGTAATGAAGTTCACCGTTACGATCATAAGCCGCTGGATTTTCCTGGAGTCTGTCAGTTACAATTTCATTGTTGATTATAACAGTCTCAGATTTTGGAGTAGATTGTTCGATGAGGTCAATTATATTTAGGAGTTTACGGGCGTCACCACCAGAAAACCGAAATAATGCATCTGACTGTTGTATATCGAATATTCTATTTTTTAATATCGGGTCAGTTTCAAGTGCCCGTTGTAAAAGATTCTTTAAATCCTGTTCGTCAAGTGAACGAAGAGTGTAGACCTGAGCTCGTGAAAGTAATGGTCTGATAATCTCGAAGGATGGATTTTCAGTTGTCGCTCCAATCAAAGTGATAGTCCCTTTTTCAACTGCACCTAAAAGAGAATCTTGCTGAGATTTGTTGAACCTGTGAATTTCATCAATGAAAAGAATCGGTCTGCTTTCAGAGAACATAGATGTAGAAGCAGCAGTACATTTATCTATAACTTCACGTACTTCTTTGACTCCAGATGTGACTGCACTTAAAGTAAAGAAAGGAGCCTTAATTGATTTAGCTACGATACGTGCCAAAGTTGTCTTGCCTACTCCTGGCGGTCCCCATAGAATAAAAGAGTTTATATTACCGGTTTCTATCATTTTCCGTATTATTCCATTGGGTCCGACCAGATGTCTCTGTCCTATGTAGTCATTCAGATTATCCGGTCTTAGACGTTCGGCTAAAGGAATATTGTTGTTCATAACATAGCCTTGGATATGAGAGAAAAATCTATTTCATCTAATGAATTAACTATCTGGTCACAGAAAGGACGTAAAGTCGCTGCAGGCAAAGTACCTGCTACTCCAATGACATAGGCATCAGCAGCACGCCCAGCTTTTACGCCTTGAAGAGAATCTTCTACAACTATACAACGTGATGGAGGTAACCCGACAGCTTTTGCACCATTTAGATAACCTTCTGGATTAGGCTTAGACTGAGTAACCATATCTCCGTCTATTACAGAACTGAAATATTGTCTTAATTCAGGCAGCTGTGTCCATAGATGATCAAGTTTTACACTGTTACTACTTGTTACCATTACACACGGTATATTTTGTTTGTGTAAGTAATCAAGTAATTCAGGGGCACCTTTAGTATAATTATAGCGCATTTCCCTTTCAAGACTGTATAATCTATCTTCTACTTTGTTTCGATTGATTTTGAAATAAGTATCCAGAATATTTTCTAAGGTTGTACCTTTGATTTTTAAAGTAAAATTTTCTACTCCTGTAGGAAATTCCTGCTCAATAGTATGCCATATTCTGGTATACTCCTGTTCAGAGTCAATAAGGACACCATCTAAATCAAATAAAAATGCTATGTTAACTGAATCAGACATACCAGTAAAATTTTTCGCAAATATAATCAAAAGTTATCAAATTAAAAGGTTAAATTTGCAGATTAAATTTATGGAACGGTATTAAGAGAGAACC
>CAMWVA010000064.1 GCA_947177575.1 uncultured Porphyromonadaceae bacterium
AATGGGTCGGGCAAAACCTCTGTAACCTCAAAGATTCTTCATCATGAGTGGCTGGAGAATTCGGAATATATCAACCCAGACAATGTGGCTCGTGACGTTTTCGGGGATTGGAATGACCGTGAGGCAGTTCTCAAGGCGGCTAACTATTGTAACGATTGGCGCGAGAGATGCCTTACCAAACGAAAAAGCCATATTTTCGAGACAGTAATGTCGGCGGGCGATAAGGTGGATTATATAATGCGGACAAAAATGGCAGGATTTTTTATAAGGTTGTTTTTTGTATCAACCGTATCTCCGACCATCAATGCTATGCGTGTTGCTAACCGCGTTTTGAATGGTGGTCACGATGTCCCCATCCCCAAAATCATTTCTCTTGACAGAAGCACTGCAAAACATTAAGGTATAATATCGTTTACTCGTTGAGAAACTCTTGAACGATAGCCGGATCACCAAGCATACTCATTATTGAGCCTGGGGTACGGAACTTTGAATATGTTTTGCTTGTGAAGAATCTTCGGAAAGCTTCGTATGTAGGAATATTGAGCTCTTTTGCAAGACGACAAACAATTGTTCCAGTCTGAGTAGATGTAAGAATATGATGTAAAACATGTTCTCTTTCGGTCATAAATCATTCAATATTTTTGATTCAACAAATGATAGATATTGGTCAGTAAAATCTTGGTTCAGAAGGCAAATTTGATTTGTCGGCTTAAAATATTTCATTCGATTCAATGCTTCGTTAGCAGAAATATATCCGCCCATATAAAGCCGAATCGTATTGACCACACGGTCATCCGCCACACCGCCTTCTATATAGTCATAAGTTGTCCAAGGCCTTTTCCCAAGTCTGCTTTGAGTAACAAAATTAAGCCAATCCTTATTATAAGCCTCGAATATTTTATACCTGCATTTTGCAAGTAAATCTTTCTGCTTCAGATGATATATGTTGACTATCGGAATTATGCCTCTATCATCAGCAATTTTTAAAGCCCAATCTTTAGCCTGAATAAAAATATCTGTGACATAAAAACCTGGGCCAAAGTCAAGTTTTTCTCTGCCAACATTAACTTTCGGAAAATGTATATCTTCTGTTCCGCCATGATATACAGTCAATATATCATACATCTCTAAGCGCATTTCTCAGATTCTCGTTTATGGAGCAACTCTTTTAAATCATAAATTATGTTCTCTATACTTTCAGTGTGCAATACATCATAATGAGCCAGGATATAACCTTCAGTCATATCCACACTTTCCAAGCGATTGAGTAGATCAATGTAATCACAATTCTCAGCTTCGGCCAAAGCTTCAATGCACTGGGCAAGGAATCCGAATTTTACTTCTTCTTTACTCAACTTGATCCAGGTTTCACCTGTAAGCTTATCCACTTCCTCTTTCATTTTTTTTAGCAGTCTTTTGTGCAAAGGTAAATATTTAATCGGAGAATATAAAATGTGTGTTCTTGAAATGGTTGATTCTTTTAGGAATTAACTTCTTTAAGGGCGAGACGATTTAAAAACTTCGGAATTTTCTTGACAGAATATTTTTGC
Organism: uncultured Porphyromonadaceae bacterium; assembly: GCA_947177575.1. Classification (GTDB taxonomy): domain Bacteria; phylum Bacteroidota; class Bacteroidia; order Bacteroidales; family Muribaculaceae; genus Lepagella. The sequence continues at coordinate 1,551 of CAMWVA010000064.1, forward strand.
TTCTTTTTTCAGAGATTGGATAGTAAGTGTCTTCATGTTACAAAATTATATATATTTCAACGGATAAACAAGTAGATGAATAAAAGCAAGACGAGAGGATATGCTACAAATCTTATCTAAGATTGATATTGTGACTGACTTCATGCAGGAAATTGGGTGTGGTTAGACGGGTAGTAGGCTTAGAAAAAGTGCGATTTGGTGATATGGCTGATTTAGCGTAAATTTGCAGTATTATTCAGGCTGCGGAGACCTTGTTATAGGGTGGGCAGAATGATGAAAATAACTGTATAAGCTAATATTACCACTATTATATGGATTTCATATTGGAGGCTACGGCTCCGGGAACGGCTGCCCGTGCCGGTGAGATAATAACTGCACATGGCAAGGTACAGACACCGATTTTTATGCCTGTGGGTACGGCCGGAAGTGTCAAGGGTGTACACCAGCGTGAACTACGCGACGACATAAAGGCACAGATTATACTCGGTAATACGTATCATCTGTATTTGCGTCCCGGACTTGATGTAATCAGGGCTGCCGGCGGACTGCATAAATTCAATGGCTGGGAGCGTCCGATACTTACCGATTCGGGCGGTTTTCAGGTCTTTTCGTTGTCTGCCAACCGTAAGCTTAAGGAGGAGGGTGCGCATTTCCGTAGTCATATAGATGGTAGTAAGCATCTGTTTACTCCGGAAAACGTGGTTGATATACAGCGTGTCATAGGGTCAGACATAATGATGGCACTTGATGAATGTACGCCGGGTGATGCGGACTATGACTATGCCAAGAAATCACTTGGCCTGACATTACGCTGGCTTGAACGCGGCTGGAAAAGATATAAAGAAACGGAAGGACTGTACGGTTACAGTCAGGCCTACTTTCCTATAGTGCAGGGGTGTGTATATCCTGACCTACGACGTGAATCGGCGCGCTTTGTAGCTGACCTTGGTGCTGACGGTAACGCTATCGGAGGATTAGCTGTAGGTGAGCCTACAGAAAAAATGTATGAGATGATAGAAGTGGTGAATGACATACTGCCGACCGACAAACCACGTTATTTAATGGGTGTCGGTACGCCGGCAAATATACTTGAAGCTATAGATCGCGGAGTGGATATGATGGATTGTGTCATGCCTACACGTAACGGGCGTAACGGTATGATATTCACACGTAATGGTATAATGAATATGCGCAATAAGAAATGGGCCGACGATTTCTCTCCGCTTGATGAGGGAGGAGCCTGCTGGGTAGATGAGGTCTATTCAAGAGCATACGTGCGTCATTTGTTTGTAAGCAATGAGCTCTTAGGTATGCAGATAGCTTCGATACACAACTTAGCTTTCTATCTATGGCTGGTAGGAGAGGCGCGTAAACACATTATCGCCGGGACATTCAAAAGCTGGAAAACTGATATGGTGGAGCGTGTCACACGACGCCTCTGAATGTATGTGGCTCGGTTGAACCATACTACACAACATTAAAAATGGGTCTTAAAAGTCTTATAGACAAATTGAAAAAACGTCCTGTGCCTGCATCGGATTCTGCTTCCGGTGCTGAAGGTGCAGACGAAACTGTTGTTATGCCTCAATCTGACGATGTAGCGGAAGTATCTGATGTGACATCGTCAGAAACAGAGCCAGATAACATTTCGAAAGTGTCAGATGTTGAGACAGTGAGTGAGCGTGAAGCGGTAGTGCCTAATCCTGCTGCACGACGTCCGAAACGTCATTTTCGTTTCGGGCTGAAAATACTTGACATCTATATACTGAAAAAGTTTCTCGGTACTTATTTTCTTGCTACACTTCTGTTTCTTGCGGTGATAGCTATGTTTGACGTTACCGAGAAACTTGATGCCTTTCTGACCGCTCCCTTTTCAGAAACTATATTTGATTATTTCGCCTCGTTCCTACCGTATTTCGCCAATCAACTTTCACCGCTGTTTGTATTCATCTCGGTGATATTCTTTACTTCAAAGATGGCATCCAATTCGGAAATCATAGCTATTCTTGCAAGTGGTGTGAGCTTTAAGCGCCTCCTGTGGCCGTATATGATAGGAGCAACAGTTATCGCAGCCGTTACATTTGCTCTGAGTAATTACATTATACCTCCGACTAATGTAAGAAGAATAGCCTATACCAATAAATATGTGCGTAATAAAAGTGTGGAAACAGGCATTAATCTTCAACTCATGGCCAGTCCGGGAGTAGTGGCATACTTCGGCCGCTTCGAGAATAAATCAAAAACCGGCTACAGATTCTCACTTGATCATTTCGAAGGCAAAACGCTGACTTCAAGACTGACGGCACAAAGTATTGTTTATGACACTACGAAAATGTATAAATGGACTTTGCGTGATTATATGATACGTGACTTCGATGGTGCTAAGGAGAGTGTACGGCACGGTGTGAAGCTCGACACTATCATACCGATAGAACCGCACGACCTGCTGATATCGAGTAACGATCAGGAGACGTTAACCACACCTGAGATAACCGAGTATGTCGAAAAGCAACGTATGCGTGGAGTTGCCAACATCAAAGCCTTTGAAATAGAGAAAGAGAAGCGCATAGCTGCTACGGCAGCTGCTTATATCCTGACTTTGATAGGTATGTCGCTGTCATCGCGCAAGGTCAAGGGAGGCATGGGGCTGAATATAGGAATCGGTCTTGCTCTTAGTTTCAGTTATATATTATTTTCGACTGTGACAAGTTCGCTAGCTATATCAGGCATAACCACACCTTTTATAGCTATGGAGATACCGAATCTTGTATATTTAGCTATAGGTATCTATCTCTATTGGCGTGCTTCACGTTACTGATATTGCTTCAGCAGGATTCAGATGTGAGCCTAAAGTTGAAAAATCATAGATAAAGGACCTCTTTTAATAGATAGAAATAAAAGAAATAACACTAAAGAAGTTAAAAATAGTTTTGTAGGCTATCAGATATGTAAAAATTAATTAACTTTGTGAGTTGAAAAGTCACGCCGCCTCTCAATACGTCCGGAGCTGAGCGGACAGGCCGGGAGAAGAAAGAAAAAGAGCGGGACAGTTTCTTTAAGAGCAATCAAAAACAATATGAAGCCATTACAAGATAAACTATCGCGCTATGACGCGCCGCAAAAGGCCAAGGCGGCCGGCATCTATCCTTATTTTCGTCCTATCTCGAGCGAACAGAACACCGAGGTTTTGATGAACGGTAAGAAGGTTCTGATGTTCGGTTCGAACAGCTATATGGGCCTTACCAATCATCCTAAGGTAATAGAGGCCGCAGTAGAGGCCACGCGTAAGTACGGAACCGGTATGGCAGGCTCACCGTTCCTTAACGGTACACTTGATATACATAAACAACTCGAAGCACGTCTTGCTGCATACGTAGGCAAGGAAGACGCTATGCTTTACAGTACCGGCTTCGGTGTTAATCTCGGCGTAGTATCTACTCTTACCGGCCGTGAGGATTACATTATACTTGACGAGCAGGACCACGCCTCAATCATAGAAGGCCGTCGTCTGTCGTTCTCCAACTATCTGAAGTATAAACACAATGATATGGAATCACTTGAGGCTCAGCTTAAAAAATGCGAGCCTGATAAAGTGAAGCTCATCGTCACCGATTCGGTATTCTCTATGGAAGGTGATGTGGCTAATCTCCCTGAAATAACACGTCTTGCCAAGGAGTATAATGCTTCCGTCATGGTAGATGAGGCACACGGTCTGGGTGTATTCGGCAAAGGCGGACGCGGTGTATGTGATTATTACGGTGTAGCTGGTGATGTGGATCTGATTATGGGCACATTCAGTAAGTCACTTGCCTCACTGGGAGGTTTTATTGCCACTGATAAGGTTGTGACTAACTTCCTGCGTCATCACTCGCGTTCTTATATATTTACCGCCAGTATAACACCGGCTGCCACTGCCGCTGTCAATGCCGCTCTTGATATCATAGAATCAGAACCCGAGCGACAGGCACATCTGTGGGAAATCACCAACTATGCTTTGGATAACTTCCGTGCTATGGGTTGTGAGATAGGGCATACGTCTACACCTATTATCCCGTTGTTTATCCGTGATGATTATAAGACTTTCCATGTGACCCGTGACCTTCTTGACGAAGGTGTGTTTGTTAATCCGGTTGTGACCCCTGCTGTGGCACCGCAAGATACTCTGATACGTTATTCACTTATGGCTACACATACCAAGGAGCAAGTTGCCCGCTCGCTTGAGGCTATCGAGAAAGTGTTTAAGCGTTATGACCTGCTGAAGAAATCTTAAGGAGATATATGGTATACAAATTCAAACTTGTCAGTGACGAAGTCAGTAATTTCGTCCGAGAGATAGAGATAGGTAGTAATAGTACCTTTCTGCAGCTCCGCAATGCTATCCTTGACAGTGTGGGATATGCCAAGAATGATCTTGACAGTTTTTTCCTTTGCAACGATGACTGGGAGTTTCAGGAAGAGATTGCACAGGAAGACATGGGTTCATCAAGCGATCAGGACTTATGGATTATGGCCGATACCCCTTTGTCAGAACTGATAGAGGACGAAGGACAGCGTCTTGCTTTTGTGTTCGACTATCTTACCGAACGTTCATTCTTCATGGAACTTAAGCAAATCGAAATCGGTCGTACACTAAGCGAACCTATATGCACGATGAAACGCGGCAATCCGCCTGCGCAGAGTATGGATATAGATGAGTTTAACCAGCGTCTTGAACGCGAGGCCGCACGTATGGCTTCGGACTTCGACGATATGGACACCGATCAGTATAACGATATAGGTTATAATGATGAAGAGCTGAACGGTTACGACGAACTTAATATGGATTGAACATTTAAACTGGTACTGAATATAAAATCAGGGTGTGTCAGAACAACTGACACACCCTGATTTTATATTTTTATCATTGGATAATCATTCACGTCCGAAAAGCCTGCTAAAGAAAGAGCGTGGTTTCTCCGGCTTGATATGAACACGTAATTCATTATTTTCTTTACCAAAAAAGAGTATGTGAGTACGGAAAACGAATGCTACCATTTTGTCAAATTCAAGAATAGCATTTATACCGCGCATAAGAAAACGTCTGAAAGGATTATATTCGTCGAGATCATCTACTATGATTTCATCCTCAAGCACACGTAAGGCATGATGGTCCTTGAGAAGAGCAACGAAGTAGTCGACGTTCAGGTCTTCAACACGAGCCGGCTTGTTGAATTTTTTATATATGTCTTTGATAACTACATCGGTGATCATAAGAGATATGGATTGAAGATATTTATCACGCTATTCTCTGCTCCGTGAGGAGTTACATAAGGTGGCAGGAATCGGTTTTGTTACTTTGTGTGTTTTTAAATAATTTAAAAGTGGAAAATAAGCGAGAAGAGTATAAACCACTAAAAGGATTGGAATAGGAGATTAATTTCCAGACAATACCGACATCAGTAGGATAAACCCAAGAGAGGGGAAAGCACTAATTTCGGTGTCTATAAGAATAACATACGGTATATGGAAATGTTCACCGCTTGATGACAATACTGCAAAAAAAATTCAGTGAAGATATTTAAACACCGCCCCCTCCTACATCCTAAAAATGTAGGAGGGGGCGGTGTTTAAATAATAAGTTTAAAAACAGCTATTTATCCAAGGAAGCTTAGAAGTACACCGGCAGCGACAGCCGAACCGATGACACCGGCTACGTTAGGACCCATAGCGTGCATGAGAAGATAGTTGTCCGGGTCATATTCGAGACCTACGTTGTTCGATATACGTGCTGCCATAGGTACGGCCGATACACCGGCGTTACCGATAAGAGGATTAATCTTATGGTCTTTCGAGAGGAAGAGATTAAAGAGTTTTACCGAAAGCACACCGGCTGAAGATGCTATTATGAAGGCGGCGAAACCGAGACCGAAAATAAGCAGTGTGTCAAGAGTAAGGAAGACACTTGCCTGTGTCGAAGCGCCTACGGTCATACCGAGCAGTATAGTCACTATGTCAGTCATAGCGTTGCTGGCTGTCTTGGCCAGACGTGTGGTGACTCCGCTTTCACGCAGCAGATTACCAAAGAATAGCATACCTAACAGCGGTATAGCCGAAGGCACGATGAAGCAGGTAAGTATAAGACCGACGATAGGAAATATAATCTTCTCGTTTTTGCTTACTATACGTGCTGATTTCATTTTGATGCGACGTTCCTTTTCGGTAGTGAAAAGACGCATCAGCGGTGGCTGGATAAGCGGTATAAGAGCCATATAAGAATAGGCTGATACAGCTACAGCACCAAGTAAAGTGGGATTAAGCTTGGAAGTGGTAAAGATAGCGGTAGGACCGTCAGCACCGCCGATAATAGCTACACATCCGGCAGACAACGGGTCAAATCCACAAAGCAGAGCCAACATATAAGCACCGAAGATACCGAACTGGGCACAAGCACCGATGACCATAAGCTTAGGGTTAGCCAGCAGAGCGGAGAAATCTGTCATGGCGCCTACGCCGAGAAATACCAGTGGAGGATACCAGCCGTATTCGACACCGTTGTAGAGAATATTAAGTACCGAACCGGGTTCATAGATACCGATGTCCATGCCGGGCTGGAAAGGAATATTACCTATCAGCATACCGAAGCCGATGGGCACAAGCAGCAAGGGCTCGAAATTTTTCTTGATAGCAAGCCACACGAAGAAGCAACCGACACACAGCATCACGAGGTTTCCCCATTCGCAGTTGGCAAAACCGGTGAAGCTCCAGAAGGCGTCGATAGTCTGGCGCATGAACTCACCGAAAGAATATGAAGCAGCCAAAACCATGATTAACTAACAGAAAAAGTATAAACAGTATAAATTATTCGATAATCATGATGTCAGCTCCTTCAAGGACTGCATCGCCGACATTTACAAGAATCTGTTTTACGACACCACCGCGTGTGGTATGTATATCATTCTCCATTTTCATGGCTTCAAGCACACATACAGTTGCTCCTGCGGCGACAGTATCACCAACCTTCACTTTGAAGCTCATAATCGTACCGGGCAGAGGACTCTTGACAGCAGAGGCATTGGCAGGTGCGGCAACTGGCTTTGATATAACTTTTTCGCCAGTCTCGGTGCGTGGAGCGGCGGCGGGCTTCTTCACAGGGGCGCCGACAGTAATCTTATTATTAGGAGCCTTATCAAGTTCTACGGTGTATGGAGTACCGTTGACCTCGACAGTCACCTTGTTATCTTCTACATCACCGACACCGACAGTAAAGTTGACGCCGTTGATTTTGTACTTATATTGTTTCATTGAAGTTAAATGGTAAATGAAAATATTTTATGGAGAAAGCAGCCTGAGACGGGGCAACCCGTCAGCTCAGGCCTCGCGCGAAGGTGTGCGCAGTGCGCTGCCGGCAGGCTTATGACCTCTAAGCTCGGGGCTGGGGCGCATATTGTAAATTTTTGAGTTCCAAGGTGAATATGCTTTACGCATACGACGTATGGTCAGAATTGTATCCTCAAGGTCATGTGTCGAATCAAAATGTTCGGCAAGTGCCATTGCGATAGCCGCTATAACATCACCGGAATCGACATGTACGTGGTCGTCTCCGACATCATCTTTAGTGAGACCGTGTGCGGCGAGTTTCTTACGAGACAGGAGCATCTGCGAGATTTTGCCGAAGCCCAGAAAGAGAAGGCTGAGGATAATTAGGGCCGCGATTACGATGCACATTGCTATGATTGTGATGGCACCGCCCCATGAGTCATTCTCGGCAGCATTCTGGGCTTTTTCGGCCTGTGTCATCTTACGTGCTATCTCGCTGGTCTCGATTGTATTGGTAGTCTCGCTGGGTATAGCGGGTGACTCGACAGCCACAGAGTTGCCCTCAGTCACGACCGCAGTCACCTCCTCGACTGCCACCTGAGTCTGCGCCTGCGGCAACTCTGCCGCCGGGGTAGCAAACCCCGGCAGCAGAGCAGTAGCAGCAGCCGCAGCCAGTATGTATTTATTTAAAAAATTCATTAAGGCTGTGGAGTTATAAATAGCTCAAACAAAGTTATTACAGAGGTATATTACCGTGCTTCTTAGCCGGATTTGTAACCTTCTTAGTAGCGAGCATCTGCAGAGCGCGGATTATACGGAAACGTGTATTGCGCGGTTCGATGACATCATCGATATATCCGTATTTAGCTGCATTGTAAGGATTGGCGAAGAGCTTAGTGTATTCTTCTTCTTTTTCCTTACGGAAAGCTGCGGGATCCTCAGCTTCCTTAAGCTGTTTGGCGTAGAGTACACCTACAGCGCCTTCGGCACCCATAACAGCGATTTCGGCTGTAGGCCATGCGTAGTTTACATCACCACGCAGCTGCTTACAGCTCATCACGATATGGCTACCACCGTAGCTCTTGCGCAGAGTTACAGTCACCTTAGGTACAGTAGCTTCGCCATAAGCATAGAGCAGCTTAGCACCGTGAAGAATCACACCGTTATACTCCTGACCTGTGCCGGGGAGGAAGCCCGGTACATCTACTAATGTTACCAAAGGAATGTTGAAGGCATCGCAGAAGCGTACGAAACGAGCACCCTTACGTGAAGCGTTCGAATCGAGCACACCGGCGAGTACTTTAGGCTGGTTAGCTACCACACCTACAGCCTGACCGTTGAAACGTGCAAAACCGATGATAATGTTCTTAGCATAATCGGGCTGTACCTCAAGGAACTCGCTGTTGTCAACGATAGCACTGATTACTTCATACATATCATACGACTTCTTGGCGCTGTCGGGTATGATTTCATTAAGCTTGTCCTCCAGACGGTCAATGGGATCTTCGCAAGGCATGAGAGGTGTCTCTTCCAGATTGTTCTGGGGGATATAGCTCAGAAGCTTACGGATAATCATAAGGGCTTCTTCGCCGTTCTCAGCTACAAAGTGAGTTACACCACTCTTTGTAGAATGAACCGAAGCACCGCCAAGCTGTTCCTGAGTAACATCTTCGCCGGTCACAGTCTTTACTACTGACGGACCTGTGAGGAACATGTAAGATATGCCCTTGGCCATGATAGTAAAGTCTGTGAGGGCAGGGCTGTAAACAGCACCACCGGCGCAAGGACCGAGAATAGCTGAAATCTGGGGAATCACACCCGAAGCAAGGATATTGCGCTGGAATATTTCAGAGTAACCTGCAAGAGCGTTGATACCTTCCTGAATACGTGCGCCGCCAGAGTCATTAAGGCCGATAACAGGTGCCCCCATCTTCATGGCCATATCCATGACCTTACAGATTTTGAGAGCCATAGTCTCGGACAGTGAACCACCGAATACAGTAAAGTCCTGAGCGAATACATATACCAGACGACCTTCGATAGTACCGAAACCGGTTACAACGCCGTCACCGAGAATATGCTTTTTCTCCTGGCCGAAGTTTGTACAACGGTGAGTGACAAACATATCGAGTTCTTCGAACGAACCCTCGTCAAGGAGCTGTGCAATACGCTCGCGGGCAGTGTACTTGCCGCGCTGGTGCTGCTTTTCGATGGCTTTCTCACCGCCGCCGAGACGTGCCTGAACACGCTTTTCGATGAGTTCCTGTATTTTTGCCTGTTGGTTGGTCATAGCTTAGTTAGCTTTTTGTGTTTTGTGTTATGGTATTATTTGCTGGGATCTTCGCAGAGCTCGGTGAGTACAGCTTCAGTCGACTTGGGGTGCAGGAAGGCGATGTTAAGACCGTCGGCACCCTTACGGGGAGCTTTGTCAATAACTTTGACACCTTTTTCCTGAACTTCTGCAAGAGCTTCGGCTACACCGTCCTCAACGGCGAAAGCCATGTGGTGCATACCGCCGCGACCACCGTTTTTCTCAATGAACTTGGCAATAGTGCTGTCAGGTGAAGTGGCTTCGAGAAGCTCGATTTTGGTATCACCTACCTTAAAGAAAGCAGTAGTTACTTTCTGGTCGGCTACGACTTCCTGCTTGTAGCATTTCAGACCGAGTACGTTCTCGTAATACTTGATGGCCTCCTCCAGATTGGGGACAGCGATACCGATGTGTTCGATGTGTGAGATCTTCATCGCGTTGTAGGTTTAAGTGATGTTATGGTTTAAATATAGAGTAAACAATAGGGACGCAGGCCGTACCGTACATTATCACGGTTCGGGCGGACAGCCCCGGAGGAGAAAGGGGAAATCCGGTGCAAATGTAGCAAAATTTAATAATTCAATCAAGAAATAGGCCGAGCAACATAAAAAATATGGCACTCAGGTACGGAATATGAACATAGACACATAAAATACCAAAATAAATTCCGATATTTGCAAAAAATTAGTCTTTCGCCGTATGTCGGCGGCAGCACATATAGGGACGCTACAGGGCGACCTTAACTTAACAAACAAAACTATACTCTTAAGATATGGAAATCACTCTGAGCCGTTTGGCCGAGCTCACCGGCGGCACAATCGAGGGCAACAGCGAAGTCTGTGTGACTTCGTTCGCACCGATTGAAGATGCCAGAGAAGGCGATCTGACCTTTCTGGCCAATCAGAAATATGAGCATTATCTCTACACCACGCGGGCCACAGCCGTGATAGTGGGAAATGATCTTGTGCCTTCGGGTACAGTGTGTGCCAGTTTGTTGCGTGTAAATGACCCTTATGCCACTCTTGCCGAACTTATGCGTATGGTAGCTTCGATGCGTCCGTCTCCTGTCGGAGTTGAAAGTCCGGTGTCGGTAGCTGATGATGTCAAGCTGCCTGAAGGCGTCTATATCGGAGCTTTCAGCTACATAGGTCACGGTGTGCGATTGGGGCGTAATGTCAAAATCTATCCGCAGGTGTATGTCGGTGACAACGTAGAGATAGGTGCCGGCACAGTGCTTCGTGCCGGTGTGAAGGTGTACGAAGGGTGTAGGATAGGAGAGAGATGTGTGCTGCATTCGGGTGTGGTGATAGGAGCTGACGGTTTCGGTTTCGCACCCACAGATGATGGCTATGAAAAAATACCGCAGCTCGGCAACGTGGTAATAGAAGACGATGTCGAGATAGGTGCCAATACTACCGTAGATCGAGCTACATTCGGTTCGACCGTTATAGGTCGCGGCACTAAGCTGGATAATCTTATACAAGTGGCTCACAATGTCTGCATAGGTCATCATAACGTCATGGCTGCTCAGGTAGGTGTGGCAGGATCGGCTCATATCGGTGATTTTAACCAGATAGGAGGTCAGGTAGGCATAGCAGGCCACATTAAAATAGGCTCATATAACCAGATAGGTGCACAGAGCGGTATACCCAATAATGTCGGCGACCACAAGCGCCTGATGGGTTATCCGGCTATCGACGCACGTCAGTTTGCCAAAAATCAGGTTTATATGAAGCGTCTGGATGCCCTGTTTAACGGTAAGAAATAATAATACGCAAACTCGCTACTAATAACTCTCGAACATCTATGAATCAACTAACACTCAACGCGCCTTTCGAGGTGTCAGGCAAGGGTCTGCACTCGGGCGAGTATATTAAAGCAACCTTCAAGCCCGCGCCTGATAACCACGGCTATAAGTTCAAGCGTGTCGATCTGGCAGGTGAACCTGTCATCGACGCTGTTGCCGAAAACGTGGTAGATACTACCCGTGGCACAGTGCTTGGCAAGGGCGATGTGCGTGTCAGTACTGTAGAGCACGCCTTGGCAGCGTTGTATGCGGCCGGTATTGATAACTGCCTTATAGAACTTGACGGTCCCGAACTTCCCATACTTGACGGAAGTGCCTCGGAGTATGTAGCTAAGATTGAGGAGACAGGACTTAAAGAGCAGGCAGCCGACAAGGATTTCTATATAATAAAGGAGAAGACCCAGATAAAGGACGAGACCACAGGTTCGACACTGACCATATATCCGGATGACGGTTTCAGCGTTGAAGTTATGGTGGAGTACAATTCGCAGATATTGCCCAATCAGTTTGCTGTGCTTGATGATCTTGCTGAGTTCAAGCAGGAAGTGGCAAGTGCACGGACATTTGTATTCGTGCGTGAGATAGAAAAACTGATAGAGAACGGCCTGATAAAGGGTGGTGACCTCAATAACGCTATCGTCATCTACGATGAACCTGTAGAGCAGGATAAAATAGACCAGATATGCGATCTTGTAGGTGTGGAGCGTATGCACCTAAGTTCGTTGGGTTATATCAATCCGGTACCATTGAAATGGGATAATGAACCGGCACGTCATAAGCTGATGGATGTTATCGGTGACCTTGCACTGATAGGACGTCCGCTTAAAGGACGTGTGGTTGCTGTGCGTCCGGGCCATACTATCAACAGTAAGTTTACCCGTATGGTACGTAAGGCTGTGCGTCACATGGATGCTCAGGCACCTCTTTATAATCCCAATCTGGAGCCGATAATAGATATAAACGGTATCAAGAAACTACTGCCTCACCGTTATCCGTTCTTACTCATAGATAAGATAATTGAAATCGATAAGAAGCATTGTGTAGCTGTTAAGAACGTTACGGTCAACGAGCCTTTCTTCCAAGGTCATTTCCCGCAGGAGCCTGTTATGCCCGGTGTGCTGCAGGTCGAAGCTATGGCACAGGCCGCCGGTGTGCTGGTACTCAATTTCCTTGAGGAGCCTGAGAAGTACAGCACTTACTTTCTGAAGATTGATAATGTGAAATTCCGTCAGAAAGTGGTACCTGGTAATACACTGCTTCTGAGTGTGTCGCTTATGACCGAGATTCGCCGTGGATGTGCTGTTGTAAAGGGTTATGCCTTCGTCGGCGAGAAAATAGTATGTGAGGCTGAGTTTATGGCTCAGATCATCAAGAACAAGTAAAAAAAGAAACCAACATCATGAACACTCTATTCAGCGTTCATCCGGAGGCAAAGATCGGCAATAATGTCAAAATAGGTAACTTTACCAATATCTACGAAAATGTAGAAATAGGTGATAACTGTGAGATTGCCGGCAACGTGACTATATATCCCGGCGCACGTATCGGTTCGGGAGTACGTATATTTCCCGGTGCGGTCATATCGGCCATACCGCAGGACCTTAAATTTCGCGGTGAGGAGACCTATGCCTATATAGGTGACGGTACCACATTGCGTGAGTGTGTGACTATTAATCGTGGTACAGCCGCTAAAGGCGATACACGTGTAGGTATGGAGTGTTTGCTCATGGCTTACACTCATGTAGCTCATGACTGCCGTCTCGGCAACCGTGTGATAGTATCGAATGCCTGTCAGTTCGGTGGTGAGGTTGAAATCGACGATTGTGCCGTGATTGGCGGAGGCAGCCTGGTACATCAGTTCTGTCATCTCGGTCGTAATATCATGCTTCAGGGCGGAGCACTGGTCAATAAGGATATTCCACCCTTTATTAAGGCCGCCCGTGAACCCATATCATACGTTGGTCTCAATACTGTGGGACTGCATCGTAACGGTTATTCGCGTGAGGAAATCGATACCATCGCTGAAGTTTACCGTGTACTTTATCAGTCGGAACTTAACGTTACCAACGCCGTCGAACTGATAAGAAATACAGTGCCTGCGTCACCGTTACGTGACAGTATTGTGGATTTTGTAGTCAACTCCAAACGCGGTATAATCCGTTCGGCTGTCTGAGGGCAATTCTTACGAAGAAGATATTTCAAAGTGAAAGGAGGTGCTGGCCATCTCCTTTCGCTTTTATAGATTTGTATCTGTAGGTTCGGAGGTTGTGGCAGACGTTGTTTTTAGTCGTCTCTCGCAGTAGGCGGTAGGTGTCTCTCCTGTTATTTTCTTGAACATTCGTGTGAAATGCTGAGGATATTCAAATCCTAAAGAATATGCTACGGTAGAGCAATTCATACCGGCTACAAGTTTGTTTTTCGCAAGTTGGACAATATATCTTTTTATATAATGATTTGCTGTATCGCCGGTGGTTTTCTTTATAAGATCGCTCAGATAGTTAGGAGACATACATAACTTTTCCGAACAAAACTGTACAGTCGGAATACCTTTGTCTAACTGTCTGTTATTTTCAAAGTACTCTTTTAGCAGATTTTCAAATTTTGAAAGTATGCTATTGTTAACAATCGTTCTGGTAACAAACTGACGGTTGTAGAACCGCTGGGCATATCTTAATAAAAGGTTAATAAAACCTGCTATAATACGGTTCTGTATGGTATCAGCCGGAAACTTCAGTTCTTGTTCTAACTGGCGAATGATTCCTACCATTATATCTCTTTCCTCAGAAGTCATGTGAAGAGCTTCATTTATTCTGTAATCAAAAAAAGAGAAGTTTTTTATGTCTTTCTCAAGAGCTGTTCCCTGCAAGATATCGGGATGAAATAATACTGCCCAGCCTGTCAGGTTTACAAGTTCGCCATCATCTTCTCTTCCTCCGAGTTGTCCGGGAGCAACACATATCAATGTTCCTTCTGAATAGTCGTACTTCCCGGTGCCGTAGACGAGGTTCATTCCCTCTTCTTTACCTTGAAGAAATAATCCATATACATTATAGTTGTTCAGACTGTGGCGTACAGGTGAGACTTTTGTATAATTTATGACGCTTACCAGTTCGTGAGGGTCAGACTGTCCGACCCACGAGCTGTAATCGGATGGCTTATTTACTTTCAGAATTTTACTCATTATAATGGTATAAATTTGATTTATAGTTGCAAAGTTACTAATTATATAGAATTTATGCTATATGGATAACAGGATAATAGAAAATGGTTAGATTACAGTTAGAATTGTATCTTTCATTTTTGTGTGTTGATATAATTTTGCAGTAAAATCAGA
>CAMWVA010000065.1 GCA_947177575.1 uncultured Porphyromonadaceae bacterium
CCGGATGTGTCCAACTGACTGCTATCAATGTGGCTGAAGGGAATGAGGTTTACAGTTCACTGGACGGAGTACTGTTTGATAAGGCTCGTGAAGTATTGTACACCTATCCTGCGCCCCGAGAAGGACAATACATTATACCGGATTCGGTAACTACAATCGGTCCCATGGCTTTCTGGGGTTGTGCCGGATTAACTTCGGTAGAAATACCTGCGTCAGTAACTGCAATCGGCGATATGGCTTTCTATGACTGTGCCGCTTTAAGTTCGGTAGAAATACCCTCGTCTGTAACTACAATAGGTCATCGTGCTTTTTCAAGGTGCAGTAGTTTAGTCTCAATAGATATACCCGCCTCAGTAACAACACTCGGTACCGCTGTTTTTTCCGGATGTACCCAACTGACTGCTATCAATGTGGCTGAAGGGAATGAGGTTTACAGCTCGCAGGACGGAGTTGTATTTGACAAAAGCGGCGAAGTGTTATGTCTTTTTCCTACCGGCCGGAAAGGACATTATACTGTACCTTCCTCAACGACTAAAATCGATGGTAATGCTTTCTCAGGCTGTACCAATCTGACATCGGTAGAAATTCCTCTATCAGTAACTGAAATCGGTGGCGGTGCTTTCTCGAACTGCAATGCTCTGACATCTGTAGAAATCCCTTCTTCAGTGACTTCTGTCGGTGGTTATGCTTTTGCACGGTGTGAAGCTTTAACAGAAGTGACGTTAGGTAGCTCGATGACTTCGGTCAGCAATTACATGTTCACCGAGTGTCCGGCTCTAATTACAGTGAATATTCCTGCGTCGGTGACTGAAATCGGTGAATATGCTTTCAGTTATTGTCCGGTCCTGACTTCAGTAAAAATACCTACCTCAGTAACTACAATCTCCCAATATGCTTTTTGTGACTGTACCGGTCTGACCTCTATAGAAATACCCGCTTCAATAACTGAAATCGGTAGCGGTGCTTTCTCGAGCTGCTACGGCCTGACCTCGGTTTATTACGGAGCTGATACACTTATCAAAGCCTCCAGTAATGTATTTATGAGTTGGGAAGACTTCGAAATATATGATCAGGCTACTCTGTACGTACGCGAGTCAGCCCTGCCGCAGGCCGAGACAGTAGAGCCATGGTGTCGATTCTCTCACCGCGAAGCCTACAACTTTGACTCAGCCGTGGCTGACATAGCAGCTGATACCGCAGCTCCCGTCGAGGTCTACACCCTCAGCGGCGTAAAAGTCGCCACTTCCATCGACGCTCTCCCGACCGGTATCTACATCGTACGTCAGGGTAGCGACGTCCGCAAAATATTTGTCAGATAATATCTGTCTCTTACAACTTGTGTCTCTGCCAAGTCGTTCCGAATAGCTGCGGAGCGGCTTTGGCAGAAACCAATAAAACGACCTTACTGAATGAAAAAATTTTTCCTACTGTTAGCGGTAGCCCTGTTCGTGCTGCCGTCCCTGGCCCGCGACTTCGAGTACAACGGGCTTATTTATACTGTTACCAACGAGAAAAACGGTACTTGTCAAACCAAGGCAGGTGATAAAGACACCCCAGGTAATGAAGTGTCCGGTGAGCTTGTAATTCCTGATGTTGTCTATGATGGGAATAATAAGTTTTCAGTTACAGGAGTTGGTTATCGGTCTTTTGCCGGTTGTACAGAACTGACTTCGGTAACACTACCGTCATCGCTGACTAAAATAGTTATTGAAGCTTTTGCTCGTTGTACTGGTCTGACTTCGGTAGAATTTCCTACATCGCTGACTGAAATCGGTAATAGAGCTTTTATTGGCTGTACTGCTTTGACCTCAGTGGCCTTACCCTCGTCACTGACTAAAATTAATTCTTCTGCTTTTGAAAATTGCAGTGGTCTTGTATCTGTAGAACTACCCTCATCATTAACTTCGATTGAGTTTAGTACTTTTTCTGGTTGTAGCAGCCTTGCTTCTATAGAATTACCGTCATCTATAGTTGAAATAGAAAGCAGTGCCTTCCAGAATTGTAGCAGTCTTGCTTCTATCGGATGGCCTTCCTCACTGACCAGAATAGGTGGTGAAGCTTTTTCCGGATGTACATCTCTGACTTCGTTGGACTTTCCTGCGTCACTGACTGAAATTTGTTTTGCGGCTTTCTACGAATGTACCGAGCTGACTTCGGTTATATGGCCCTCATCACTGACTAAAATAGAAGCTCGTGCTTTCTATGACTGTAAAAAGTTAACTTCAGTAACTTTTTTTGCATCGCTAACTGAACTTCAAGATAATGCTTTCTATAACTGTATAGGACTGAAATCAATTTATTATGATGCTCCTACACTTGTAGAAACCTGTGACGGAGCGTTTTTTAATTTGCCTCATTACAACAAAAATATATATGAAACAGTTACACTATATGTACGTGAATCAGCTTTGGAGCAGGCCGCTACCGTAACACCATGGTGTCTGTTTACTCACCGTGAGGCATACGACTTTGATGCCGGTATATCAGCTACAACTGATATTCCCGCTGCTCCTGTTGAACTTCATACTCTCAACGGCATGAAAGTCTCCGCCGACCCCGATGCCCTTCCAACCGGCATCTACGTCATGCGTCAAGGCAACGATGTCCGTAAAATCGCTGTTAACTGATCTGTACCCTTTCGCTTCCCTAAAACTTAGCCTATCATGGAGGCCGTGCGAGACCGGAATACCGGAACGTACGGCTTTTTTGATATTGAAATAGCGAGAGGCGACTCCGGCCGGAGTCACCTCTCGCTATTTCAATATCAGTGTCTTTTTATTGTAGTAATGGGGTGTGGACCTGTTTAGAAGGCGCGTTCGATCATCTCGGAGAGTTCGGTGACGGTCTTGTCGCCGCTTTCACGCATCAGTTCTTCGCCTTCCTTGATGAGGACGTAGGTGGGGAAGGCGTTGAGGTTGTACTTGCGGGCCAGACGGTGGTCATACGAGCTGTCTACGCGCATCACGTTGACACGGCCGGCGTATTTCTTGCGCAGCTCTTCGATGTCGTATTTGATATCTACAGCATTCTGCTGACCTGCGTGAATGAATACTACTAATGAAGGTGTGCTCTCTTTTATTACTTTCTCAAATGTTTCCATAGTTTGATTTAAATGTTAGCTTATATTTCTGAAACGCCTGGCGGGGTGGATTGGTTTAGGGTGAGGGCGAGCTAAAGCTCGCACACAGAACCAGGAGGCACAGGAGTAGGTGTATGGAGGCTGATAAGTTTGATAAGTCTTATAAATCTGATAAGTCTTATAAATCTTATATGACTTATAAGAGTTATACGACTTATCAGACTTATATGACTTATCAGACTTATATGACTTATCAAACTTCGAGGAGCTGCAGCACTTCGTCGAGGGAGGTGATGGTGGAGGGGTGCAGCTTGGCGTCTTCTTCGGGTGTCCAGCCTTTGCCTTTGAGCCATGCTACCTGACAGCCGAGTTTCTCGGCGGGTTCGATGTCTTTAGTGAGGCTGTCGCCGACTACAAGGACTTCGTCGGGTGGGAGGCCAAGTGCTTTGCAGCCGAGTTCGAAGATGCGTGGGTCTGGCTTGCGGACACCGACTACGGCGCTTTCGATGACTTTTTTGAAGTAGGTGTCAATGCCGAAGTCTTTGAGCACTGTCTGGATATTGCCGTAGAAGTTGGATACTAATACTATTGGGTAGGTCTTGGCGAGGGTGGCTAAGACGGGTTTAGCGGCTTCGACGTGGGCTTTGGCTGACTCGTAGCAGAGTTTAGCTACTTCTGCGGCTTTGAGCTGTACCTGTGCTGGCGGGAATTGTCCCTGTTCAGCAAGGTATTGGAGCTCTATCTGCATCTTGATGCAGAGCATGTCGTTGAAGTTGTGATGCGGAAGAATGTGCAGGGTACGGGCGAGCTCACGCTCGGCGTGTACGTAGGCTACACGGAACTCGGGTTTTGTTACGGCTATGCCAGCTTTCTGATAAGCTGACCAAATCACTTCGCTCCAGTGGTCGCCGCCTGTGTCGAGGGTGCCACCGTAGTCGAAGATGAGGCCTTTGATTTTGTTTGGAGTCATGGGAGTAGTGGAGTTAGGGATGGGTAGAGGGAGGGGTGGCCTGGGACGGGCGAGCTAAAGCTCGCACACAGAACCAGGAGGCGGCCGGGAGGGAGGGGAGGCCTGGGACAGGCGAGCTGAAGCTCGCACACAGAACCAGGGAGGCAGCCGGGAGGGTGAGGAGGCCTGGGACAGACGAGCTGAAGCTCGCGCACAGAACCAGGAGGCAGCCGGGAGGGAATTATATGACTTATAAGAATTATACGACTTATAAGAATTATACGACTTATAAGATTTATACGACTTATAAGATTTATACGACTTATAAGATTTATATCACTTATACTACTTATAGGCTGCCAGGTCGCGTTCGAAGGTGCGACAGATGTGTTCGTGGCGCCACATCATGTAGATGAGGAGGAAGTTGAGCACTGTCAGCTCAAAGGCGAAGTAGAGCCAGGGCATACGAAAGATGAGTATGGCGGCGAAGAGGGCGAAGGTGCGGGTGTTGAAGGAGAGGATGTTGGTGTATTTCATCAGCGGTTTGCTGAGGGCACGGAATTTCTCGCGTACTTCGAGGGGTATATTATCGCCGTATTTTGCACGGAGTGCTTTGCGTAGTTTCTGCATGGCGGGTGTGCGTTTCTCTTGTCCTACGGTGTAGTTGGTGTAGAACATGAGGGTAAATTTCTTCCAGAAATCGTGACGCCATGATAGTGCATGCCAGCGTTCCCAGAGCTGGGCGGCTGAATCGAGTTCGCTGCCATCCTTACCTTTGACAAAGTAAAGATGGAACTGACGGTAGTAGTCAGCCATAGCTGCCTGCACGCCGTGACAGATGCCTGTGGCGGTAGCTATCACCCATATAAGCCACGGCCGGGCCATAAAGAATTCACTGGTGACATTTTCGCGCATACATATAGCTATGTATATAGCGGCGAACCAGAAATCACCGCTCAGTCCGTCGAGAATACGCCCTATACGCGAATATTGCTTTGTCATGCGTGCCAACTGTCCGTCAGCCGAGTCAAAAGAGTCAGCCCATACTAATAGCAGTACGCCCAGCAGATTCCACCATATATTATTGAAGTAGAAGAGCACACCGGCACCGACACCGAGAAATATGGAGGCAATGGTTATGGCGTTTGGAGTGATACCTAATTTTTTTGCCATCAGAGCCCATGCATAACCTATAGGACGATAGAACATGAGGTCGAAAGTTTCCTCGGTGTCCATCGATTTCAGCGAGCTGCGGTATTGCTCACGTAAGCGTTTGAAACGTTCGCTGCTCATTTAGATTTCCTCCACTCTTTGATTGAACTGAGTATGCACTTGGCTATGTATGGGGCAGCTTCAGTGCGACAGGGTGCAAAGCTGGGCCAGTCGTTAAAGTCAATTATACGTACAGTTCCGTCGCGGTCTACGATACAGTCACCGCCATAGATTTTAACTTCGAGAAGGTCGCTGGCACGCTGACACATCTCTTTCAGACCTTCAAGGCTGAAAGGCAGTCCTTGTGCCTTACCGTTGACAGCCTCCAAACCGTACTTGCTATGGCCTTCATCGAAAGGATAGAACCAATAGAAGAAAGGCTGGCCGCTTACGCCGTAGAATTTAATGAGATCTCCCGGTAGGTGACGGTTGATAACAGCACGTTTAATGCCTCGATAGAAGTATTCGTGAAGTACCTCCTGGGCTTCTTCCGGATGACGGCAATAGCTTACATCCTCTTTGTGCATGGCATGAAAGTCGCCACGTTTTATCCAGCATGATGTAAAGCCGGCTTTGCGCAGGTCTTCAGTCACAGCCTCGTTGGTATTGACCATAAGGCTGTCCGGGTAGGGAATACCGTGACCGAGCAACAGGCGTGTCATACGTTCGCGGGTACAATTCTCGATACCGAAACCTGAATTGATTACCAAACGTCCCTGTTCTTCGAGTGTCTGTAATTTAGCTATTGATGCCTGTTCACGGCACATATTGACGATAATCTCCTCAGGCAATTCAAGTTTCTGAAACTGTTCCTCGTTGTAGACATTGACTTCGCAGCCGCGTTTGCGCAGATGTTCAGCTACTGCGTTGAAGATGGCAGCATCATTGCCTATATGATTGGGCGAATATGCACCGGCACGCATTACACCGGCTATTTTGATTTCAGCCATAGTGGATTCTGAATTTGGGATTGTGTGATTGTATATTACCGAAGTCTGTAGTTTAGCGTAGACTTAGTTATCATGAGCGCAGAAATGCCTCGGCGGTAGCTATATCGCCTGCATGGTCAACATCAACAATCTTACCGAGGTCGAAAGCCTGTACGTTAAGTCCTGCTTCGAGCAGCGCACGCTGATAGTTACGCATACGGCTCACACCTTGCGTCATACAGTTGTCGAGTACATCGATAGCCGGTTGTGACAACCCATAGATACCTCCGGATATGAAATGTCCGCACGGAGTATCTGAAAAAGCAGTGATACGCATTGTGCCGGGAGCCGTATCTATATAAAGCGGCTTCTCGTCATCGACAAACGAAGTGACCGCCATCATTGCATCTACAGTATCAGGCGCCTGACGGAATGCCTCGACATAGCGGCTGAAGTCGGCAGGACGGAATACTGTATCAACTGTGGTCAGTATGAAACGCCCGCGCCCACGCATCAGATTGCTCATTTCGAAAAAGCTGTGCATAGATGAAGGGGTAGTCTTGACTACCACATCTATGGGTACAGTACAGCGGCAACAGAGAGTATCAAGGAACTCAGCTACCTGTGTCATATACTCATTGATAATGATACTTACTGACTCGGCTCCATTGGCTACGAATATGTCCGTAAGACGTTCTATCATGGGTTTGCCGTCAAGATGTACAAGAGGCTTGGGGAGTTCTACTCCCTCCTGGCGCAGGCGTGAGCCTTCGCCGGCGGCTATGATTCCGAAGTTCATAGTTCAGAGATTAAATGGGTGTCAGTCTTCAGTATCTTTGGTGAGGTCAACAGTTTTGTCAGCCCCTTTTTCAGTGTAATGTCGTCTTAGCGGCGAGCGTGAAGCACGTGCGAATATAGCACGGTTACGGAACAAATCAAGAGCTTGGTATATAGCCTGACGCATCGAGGTCTCATCGGCTTTTCCTTTCCATGCTATGTCAAAGGCAGTGCCGTGATCAGGCGATGTGCGAATGAAGGGAAGGCCGGCAGTAAAATTGACACCCTCGCTTCCTGCCACCATTTTGAGCGGAATAAGTCCCTGATCATGATACATAGCTATAATGGCATCGAAATTACGCCATAGTCCGGAGCCGAAGAAACCGTCGGCAGCCTTAGGACCGAATACCAGCACACCGTTGCGGCGACACTCCTCGATAGCCGGAGTTATTATATCCTGTTCCTCATGACCGAGAAGTCCACCGTCGCCTGCATGTGGATTGAGTGCGAGTACGGCTATTCTCGGACCGTCAATAGCGAAATCCCTACGCAGAGTATCGTTAAGACGCATCACTGTGTCAATGACACGCTCCTGTGTGACAGCTCCGGCTACTTCAGCTACCGGCAGATGAGTAGAGAGCAGGGCTACACGCATCTTGTCGCTGAAAAGTATCATCAGTGCTTTTGCCTCGTCACCCGATACCGCTTCAAGATATTCAGTGTGTCCCGGGTAGGGGAATGTCTCATCATTATAGGCATTCTCCTTACATATCGGTGCTGTTACGAGCACGTCGATATGACCTTCCTGTAACGCCTGTATTGCGGCGTCAAGAGCTACCACAGCTGCTTTGCCTGATTCGGGGGTAGGTATGCCGGGCTGCAGTTCAGGGTCCTCGTCTGTTATATCTACTAAGTTTATGTGGCCGTCAGTTGCCGCTGCTGCCGATGTTATCGGAGTGAAACGGAATTCCTCAGGTGCGAATTGTGTGCGTGCCTGAGTCAT
This sequence comes from uncultured Porphyromonadaceae bacterium, assembly GCA_947177575.1. Lineage (GTDB taxonomy): Bacteria > Bacteroidota > Bacteroidia > Bacteroidales > Muribaculaceae > Lepagella. The sequence goes on from CAMWVA010000065.1 coordinate 7,950, forward strand.
GAGTGCCTTTGAACCGAAGATTACCGGTGTACATAACTCAGTGATACGTTCATCTCCAAGCGCCTTGACTATAATTTCGTAACCGATGCCGTTATAATCGCCGTGGGTAATACCCACTCTTATTGGTCTGCTCATTGTATTGTGATTGATGTCGGAGAGGGAAGTGAGGATTCAAAATTACAAAAAAAACTCAGCGTCCCCAAATTATTTATTGCCGCGTGTATTGGCCAGCATACCGCAGGCAGCCATAATGTCTTCACCGCGTGAGGCCCGTATGGTGGCCGTAATGCCTTTATCGTTAAGGCGGTTCCGGAACATCAACATTCTTTCTTCACTACAGGGGTAGAGGTCTATGCCGGGAATGGCATGATAGCGTATCAGGTTGACACGGCAGTCGTTTTTGCCTATCAATTTCACCAGCATGTCTGCATGGGCTATGTCGTCGTTGACTCCACGCCACATTATGTATTCAAGCGACAGACGGCGCTGATGCGAGAAGTCATAACCTTCGAGCAGCCGCATGACACTCTGAATAGGGAAAGGCTTTTGTGCCGGCATCATCGATTCGCGCTGACGCGGGTCGGCGGTATGCACACTTACTGCCACATGCACCTGTGTCTTATCAAGCAGGTCTTTGAGCTGAGGCAGCTTACCGACAGTAGAGACAGTGATACGTTTAGGACTCCATGCCATACCCCACGGTGCTGTCAGAATCTCGATTACTTTCAATACCTCTTCAAGATTATCAAGAGGCTCACCCATGCCCATAAAGACGATATTGGTAAGCGGTGTCATAGGTGTGGCTCCTGGTGCGGGTGCAGGGGGAATACTGAGAATCTGGTTCATTATCTGGGCTGCAGTCAGATTTGCTTTAAAGCCCTGCCGTCCTGTTGCACAGAAGTAACAGTTCATTTTGCATCCTACCTGCGATGATACGCACAGTGTGGCACGGTCGTGGTCGGGTATATATACCGATTCCACAGTATTACCGTTGCCGGTCGCGAAGAGGTACTTAACCGTACCGTCGGACGAACGGGTGTGGCTGCACGGAGCCTCACGTCCGATACAATAACCTTCGGAAAGCCATTCACGGTTCTTTTTCGATATGTTTATCATCTCATCGAATGAGGTGACTTTTTTATCATACAGCCATTTCGCAATCTGTGTGGCTACAAATGAGGGCATTTTGCCCTTAGCGGTGACTTCCTTCAGCTCGCTGAGGGTCATTCCTATGAGTGGAGTTTTCATTTTTTCAGTTGATAATATATAACTAACAACAAAGGCCGTTTCCGCACGGTTTTGCCGGAAACAGCCTTTGTGGTGTGAGATATGGTTTATTCGTTATGGCTTATAGGCCGGTGAACGGTGATTAATCGCCTACCTCAAATTTGTAGGCTGAATTTTCAAGTTGTTTCGAGCCTAACAGCATCTCCTGCATGTTGGGCTGTACAAGCTGCATATACTGCTGTTCATAGCTTGAGTCGGTGTAGGGGAAAGATTCGGTATTCTTACCCTTGACTACGTATGCATAGATACCGTCGTCACCCTTTACAAGCACTACTTTGTTATCAGCCTTTGAACCGTTGATACGGCCCATAGCCTTGGCATCGCGTACCTGACCCTGACGTCCGAAGCGGAATACATCGCTGGTCTGGGGTTCTACACCCATAGCCTGTGCAGCATTCTCGATTGTCGAGGTCTTGCTCTGGTATTCACCCATCAGTTTGTCACCGGCTTTTGCACGGCGTACACGCTGAGTCACAAAATTCTTGACATTGGAATTGGAGAGCGGTGCGTAATCATCGTAGGCACTATTTACAGCCACTGCATAGAGAGCGGGAGCATTGGCATCTTTCGATTCATAGACACGGCTTACCTGACCCGGTTTGCCGTCAATCATCACCCAACGTACTACCTGACGGCTATCAGGCAGGTACTGCTGCATACCCATCATACGGGGTACCGCACTGGTTGACTGTGTGAAAGTGAGGTCCTGTACGTTATAGCCCGACTTAGGTGCATTTTCGGCAAACTTAGCAGGAGTATTGTTCTCAGCAAGGAATTTCTCAAGCTTTTCGGTCTCTTCGGTTATTGTAGCTGCACTTGGCTTGAGATTATAGGTAATCTCATCAAAATCATAAATTGCTACAGGAGCCGACTGTTTAACAAGCTTGGCGAGGACTGCACCCTGAGGTGAAGTCATAAGAGATACGTAGCGGCCTCCTGCCTGACGCAGTGTGTCCAGCTGGCCCTGCTCTATAGCACGTGTGGGGCCATCGGCGTTGAAGAGAGCCAGAGTCTGTTCTTTCTGCACGAATATGCTATCGGCACCGAAGCGTGCGCTTACAGAGTCGATAGATATGGCACCGCTGTTGAGAGCAGTCATCACACGTGTGGGAAGCTGCTCGCCGAGTACCTGTACTATTGTCACTGTCACAGAATCAACAGCCTGACGGCGGTTGTTGAGGCGTACAGCCTTGAAACCGCTCATATTGTTGTATATCATGCTTACGGTGTCAGACGAAGTCGATGTGATGTAGTTGCGTACAGCCGGAGTCTTAATGTCGGCAGCACGGAGCTGACGATGTTCGAATGTCACACCCTCTTTACGCAGAGCTTTGTCATTACCGTTTGAGTCATTAAGCTGAGCCAGTGTGCGGTTTGCAAGGTCGGACGAAGCTTTACGGTCGGCTGCTGAAGGAGTGATTGTTACAGCTATAAAGCTGACATCTTTTGTAGGTTCGTCTACTTTAAAGCGGCCCTTTACGTTGTTATACTCGTTCTTGAGTTCAGCATCAGTCACAGGATACTGGTCCTCGGGTAACTGACCGTAGGGATGATAGGCGTATGCTATCTGTGAAGTGGCTACATAGTCATTATAAAGAGCTTTTTTATCAAGCTCGTTGGCACGGACTGTACCCATCAGCAGACGCTGGTAATTCTGACGCTCAATCATCTGTTTTGTCTCCTCTTCCATTGCTATCCATACGCGCTGGAAGCCCTGCATATCACTCTCCTTAAGACCGTTGCGGGTAGGATTAAAGATAATTTCGTATGCCTGTGCAGGAGTAGATACACTGAGACCTGAGGCATTGAGCTGACGTATTATATCCTGTATACGGGGATTGACGGGATTTTCCATCACGTAGAAACGCAGTGATTCCGAGCTGGCACGCAGGCCGGTCTTACGGACGGCTTCATCAAGCAGCTTTTCGGCTACAAGCTGGTCTATAGCCATCTGGGGAAGAAGCTGCTGATCAAAGTTAGCATACTGCTGGGGATTCTGACGACGTGCCTGTTCGAGCTGCTGATTCAGCTCCTCGCGCTTACGCTGATAGTCGGTATAGTCGATTTTGGCGCCGCCGATTTTGGCGACAGTCGTGTGGTCGCCGAAGAGATTGCGGCTGTTGGTGAGCGCATCGCCCACGATGAAGGCAAGCAAGGCTACGCCTATAGCTACGATAAGCAGACCTGACTTGCTTCTGATTTTCTCTAATGTTGCCATTCTGTTATAGCTGATGTTATAGCTGAAAAAGTTGATTGTTTCTTTTATGGAAAAATGCCATATACGCGCTCTCGGTCCGCTGACTGTTGTCTGCGGGCCGGAAGCGTGTCTATTTTGCGGCACGCAAAGTTAATACTTTTGGCTCAATCGGCCAATAAGTAGCCAAAACAAATTAGTTAAAAGAGTAAAAAGGCCGGGTTTCACCCGTTGTTTCGGGTGTACCCGGCCTTTATATTAGGCTGTTTGCGACTCAGTCGATACCGAATTCTTTACGTATATCATCGACACGGTCAAGTTTTTCCCATGTGAAAAGTTCGACAGTCTTTTCAATAGGCTTGTCATCGTAGCGTGATACGAAGCTTTTTGTCACTGTCTCTGGCTGACGTCCCATGTGGCCGTAGGCAGCAGTCTCTGTATATATAGGATTACGTAGTTTCAGGCTCTTCTCAATAGCAGCGGGACGCAGGTCAAATAATTTACCTATTTTTTCGGCTATCATGTTATCGGTGATACCTTCGCGTGCTGTACCGAATGTATTGACGAACACGCTTACCGGTTCGGCCACACCGATTGCATAAGAGAGCTGCACAAGCATTTCACTGGCTACACCGGCAGCAACCATATTTTTAGCTATGTGGCGTGCTGCGTAAGCTGCTGAGCGGTCAACCTTAGAGGGGTCCTTACCCGAGAAAGCGCCGCCGCCGTGTGCGCCGCGACCTCCGTAGGTATCGACAATAATCTTGCGTCCTGTCAGACCGGTATCGGCATGTGGGCCTCCGAGTACGAATTTACCTGTAGGATTGACATGCAGTATGAGATTATTGTCGAACAGACGTGCTGTTTCCTCCGGCAGCTTTTCTATGATACGTGGCAGAAGCACGCGCTTCACGTCTTCACGTATCTGATTCAGCATTTTTTCATCAGCCTTAGCTTTTGCTTCCGGAGTGTCAGCTAACGGAGTTATGAATTCATCATGCTGTGTCGATATTACTATAGTGTGCACACGTAAGGGCTGATGATTATCATCATATTCCACTGTGACCTGGCATTTGGCATCCGGACGCAGATAGGAGGTCATTCGGCCTTTACGGTAATAGGTCATCTCGTCTTCTTTAGGATTGCGACGTATATCGGCCAGTTCCCGCATGATTGTGTGGGCGAGGTCAAGAGTAAGCGGCATATAATTTTCGGTTTCTGCAGTAGCATAACCGAACATCATGCCTTGGTCGCCTGCTCCTTGCTGGTCAGGGTCTTCTTTGGTGACACCACGCGATATGTCTTCGGCCTGTTCGTGTATAGTGCAGAGTATACCGCATGAGTCGCCATCGAAACGATAGGCTCCCCGGCTGTAACCGATATTATTTATGAGATTACGGACAGTACCTGTAATGTCTATATAGGCATCGCTGGTGACTTCGCCTGCTATTACGACTTGTCCGGTAGTACACATGGTCTCAAGAGCCACACGTGATTTCGGGTCACGGGCTAAGAATTCGTCAAGCAGAATGTCGCTGATCTGGTCAGCTACTTTGTCAGGATGTCCCTCTGATACTGATTCTGAAGTGAAGAGATAACTCATGTCTTTGTTGTCTTGTTTTTCGTTGTGTTGAAGTTTGAGGCGTAAATACGCAAAAAAATAAGCATCCGGGAGCGGGGGTGGCTCTCAAATGCTTCCAAACTGTTGTCTTGTCGGACAGTCAATTTGACTTAGCGCCGTCTGGCGTAGTCGCGATGTACGCAGTTTTAGCATTTTTTCGAGTGGTTGCAAGCAGCCAAATTTTTCCACCTCCGCAGCCTTTCGAGGCTTATCGGAATCCTTTTGCGAAATTACCAATTTATACCTCTGTTTGCAAGTCTTTACTGTTAAAAAAGTATAAAAGCACCCCGGAGGTGACCTCGTGTTATAGCCGTTTTGCGGTATTGAGGTCACCTCCGGGGTGCTTTTATTATCTGTCGCTTAGTGTGGAGCAGCAAATAGTGGATTAATCAGTGATTAATGCAACATTACTTTCTTACCGTTTACGATGTAGAGACCTGCCGGGAGAGTCTTAAGGCTTTCACGGTCGAGATTACGGCCTACACGTACACCTGTGATAGTGTAGACATCAAGTGTCTCGTTTTCAGTCAGACCAATCTTCTCTATACCGGTAAGATTATTGACTGTATAGTAGTAAATGAATGGTGCGAGATTGACAAACTCATCATTATAAGTACCGCTTACCAGTGAGCTGCCGAGGCGCAGAGCGTATTCACCGTTAGCCGGAGACAGAAGTGTCTCAGTAGGCATACCGTCACTGTTAAGCACTACGAGCTGAACGGTGCCTGCTTCGGAATCATATTCAGCTACACGTACTCGGTATTCGTAAGAAGGTGACAGTGAGCCGTCGGGCAGTACAGGATATATATAGCTGATAGACATAGTGTCGGCGAAGAACATCAAATATCCTTCAGGCATAGTGAGGGTAAACTTATCAAAGCCTTCTACAGTACCTTCTTCCGGATCTATGGCTGGCTTAGGTACAGATGAAATATAGTAGGTGGCTACTATTTCCTGGCTGTCAATTGTGACTGTCTTACCGTCTTCCTCTATATCATACGAGAATGTTCCGCCTGGTATAAGGAGAGTATAAGTGCCTGAGGTGGTTATAGTTTCGCCTAATGTCATTGTAATGACACTTGAATCCGTACCTTCCTCTATGCTTATAGTTAAATCATAATCGTCTAAGCCTGAGAAAAATTCAGGTGTCTTACGTTGCTGTACATTAGTACCGGCTACTGTAAGAGTAATAGTACTGAGTTGGTCATAGATACCTGTTGCCGGTGAGAGAGTCTGAAGCTGACGTATTCCGTAATTAAGTTCTATAGCCGGAGATGCCTCTCCGCCAAGAAGCCATACGCCTTCCGGAATGGATATATGATAAAGACCCGGTGAAGTGTAGCGTTTGGTAAAAATGAAACCGCCAGCCGGGTTGCCCATAGCATCAACAAAAGCGGCTTCGTTGGCTACGAGTGATTCTGATGCAACGTCTGAACCGTCAACATAGATAGAAATGAGAGATGTACAATCCGGGTTAACTTCCGGAGCTGTACGGAAACCGATAGTGATGTCGGAAACTCCAAGAGGATTGGCATTGTTCGAGGTGTCAACCCAGCCTTGCACCGGATTTACTGACTCCACTTGATCTGGCAGGGGAATAATGTCAATTGCAGCATACGATGCCGGACAGCCTGCGGCCATGGCCACAATAAGGGCCAGTGTAGAAGTACGCATAAGTAAGCTTTTTAATAAAAATTGTGAATGTGTTGAATAAGGGTATAAAAATTGGATACACAGCTGTTGCAAACAGACACTGTCTGCCTGTGTAGACAATTATGTGACAAAATTAATAAAAAAATGTTATTATTCATAAGTTAAAGCCAGAAATAATTGATATATCTTTTAAAAAGACAGCCGGGCCTGCCGCTGTCACGGTAGGCCCGGCCGTGTTTAAATTCCGGGTCATATTTATAAATTCGGGTTATATATTTATGCTATGTGGAGTAATATCTTCTGTATATCAACGGTAGTCCTGAAGCATACCTTGCAGACGTTTACGTGCGAAGAATATACGGCTCTTGACTGTACCGAGGGGCAGCCCCATTTTGTCGGCTATTTCTGAATATTTGTAACCGGCAATATACATATTAAATGGTATTCTGTATTCATCACTGAAAGCGTTTATCGCACTCGAAATCTCTTTAGCGGCAAATGAACCATCAGGGGTTGAAAGACCGGATTCCTGTGAAATATTGAGGTGATAAAGATCTTCAGTACTGTCAACCACTGTAGCACTCCTCACCTGACGACGATAGTTGTTGATGAAGATGTTACGCATGATAGTGAAGACCCAACCTTTGAAGTTGACGTTATCCACGTACTTCTCCTCGTTATCAAGCACTTTAAGAGTAGTATCCTGTACAAGGTCAGCGGCGGCTTCACGACTGGTGGTGAGCTGGTAGGCGAAATTCATGAGATTGCTTTGCAGTCCCAGGAGTCTCTTTTTGAAAGTAGTGATTTCAGCCATTGTGTTTAGTTTTAGTGGATGATTGTCTTTTGCCTATTATAACACCACCGGAAAAAAATCTATCATGACTTTGATGTAAAATTTTGTTAAAACATTAAAGAAGGCACTTAGATAGGGATTTAGATAGGTGTATCTGAAAAATAATAACTAATTTTGCAATCCGGCATTGTCTGTACGTTGCCTGTGGCCATAAAGGTTACGGACGTCAGTAAAGATACGGTATTGTTATGACTAAGAGATTGAAAAGAGCCAGTTTCTGGATACGCAGGCGTTCACATATACCCCTGATACTTATCGGCGGACTTATGATAGCGGTGTTGTTTTTTGATGAAGACACCTCTATCTCACTCAATATGGCTTATGACCGTCAGATTTATCGCCTTAAAGAGGAAATAAAGCAGAACCGTGATTCGGCCGCCTATTATCGTAGCCAGCGGGAAGCACTTGTGACGGGTACTCATGACCTTGAACACCTCGCCCGCGAGCAGTATCACATGCAGCGTCCTACTGAGGATGTCTTTATCCTGAAGTGAAAAGCTAAGAATAAGGCAAGGATAAGTCTAATAAGTTGTATAAGTCTTATAAGGTTGTATAAGTCTTATAAATCTTATAAGTCTAATAAGTCTTATAATTCAGGGCTGCTGTGTGCCTCCTGGTTCTGTGAGCGAACTTTAGTTCGCCTGTCAGTCCGCCTGTCCCCTCATTTTTCACAATTCTCATAACTACTATGACTCCAGATAAGAAAAAAACTCCTGCCTCTCCTTCA
>CAMWVA010000066.1 GCA_947177575.1 uncultured Porphyromonadaceae bacterium
GATATATTGATTTTGCAATTGCAAAATCAATATATCTCCTCAACTTATTTATAGTTAATTTTGCAATTTGCAATACCTATAAATGATTTATTTTACAGTTCGGTTAAATAAAGATTACTTTGTAGTCGAGATACCACCAGAAGGTATTTTATTCGGATAACTTATATTAATCTAAATAATAATTTATGAGAAAAACTTCACTACTGTTGGCAAGTCTTGTCTCATTGACAGGTCTGGGCGCCGCCTCGAGTTCCTCAGGTTTTCAAATACCATCTGATTTTGATCCGATGAATCTCAACTATAAGCATACAGTTGAGAAATATATGGAAATGAATAACCTGGTACAATCACGTCAGAGCTTCTCCTATAAAGTATCTTCTAATGCTTCATCTTCTGATGGACAGACCATCGAGATGTTTGTTGCTGCTCAAAGTTTTCACAAGGATTATACTTTTGTGTATACAGGAGGTGATGTAGAAGGTTATCCCATCACTTTGCACCTTGATGGAGACAAAGTCACAATCAGCAATTTCCTGAATATAGCCGCTCATTCAAGTGATGCTGTTCAGGGAAGCGATGAAGATATCATCGGAACTTATGATGCCACTAATAATACTATCACTATCCCTACTCCAAACAGTGCAGATGGTACTGTAGTGGGATACTGGGGCGCTTTTAAAAATATTCTTATAAGCGGGACAGTTACGGAAACCGGTGTACTTGAACCCACCGACGAATTGGTGCTGAACGTATTAGGAGATTTCAATGGCTTGACAACTGACCAGAATTTTGGGGGTGTTAACTACGATACAAGCACTGGAGACTCCTGGGGTCTTAACATAGTATATCGCCGTTTCTACGCTAACGGTGATTTAGAGACTCCCAAGTTTGTTGTCTTTAATGACAGCTATAACATGGGTCACACTTATCCTGATACTCCTATAGAACTTAGTTATCCTGTGGTAAATGTGAGCAGTATTGACACTGACTATGCCATAGATGTGGAAACTGAAGATAATGCATTTTATGTCTCCACATCGGCAGGTATATGTCCTGCAAAATCTGTCATGGATGTTACTGTTGATTTCTCTGCTAAAGAAATTGGAGAATATGAAGGGCTAGTCACTCTTCTTTACGAGGGGGCAGCTGAGGAACAAATAGAAGTGTGGTTGACTGGAGAGGTAATACCTATGCCTGACTTTTCTCCAATAGTATCATCTGGCGACTATAAGTTCTCGACAAGTATCGAATATCCATTTGATATGTATGAGCTTGAAGATGGCACTAAAGTGGCACGCTCCACTATTAATGGTGCGATAGGTACCTCATGGATTGCTGTGGAGTTTGATGTTCCTGATGGTGAACACGTAGGTGTATTCTCCTGGAAAGGTTTGGCAACTAATACCCGCTATTGGAACCCTAATCCCTCTGCTTGTTATGTAGATGATGCCACGGCACCGGTATATATCACTTCTAACACTGCAAGTACAGAAGACTTTAGCAACAGTCTGCGCTTGGCTCCCGGTCATCATAAGGTACGTTTCCAATATAACGGTTATTACTATTCTCCAATGGTACAGGATGGTCTTTATATTTATGACCTAAATCTGACTATGGAAGAAGTAGCAGCTTATGAGGTAGAGTTAGAGACACCTGTTTTAAGATTCGGTAACTTTATACTTCATGAAGATTATCCATGTGAAGGTACACGGACTTTAGTATTGCGTAACAACGGTTATGAGCCGTTACGGGTATTGGAAATAAGTTTTGATAATGATGCTTATTCTGCCTCGGTACCTAATGTAGAGGCTTCAGTGCTTGGGAGTATTTCCATACCTATTAAAATGCATTCTGATAATATAGGAAAGATAGACGGTAAGGTTACTGTATCTACAACAGCTGGTGAAGTCACTGCAAATCTATACGCGACAATATATCCCGAACCAGATTTTATGTCAATCGTAACAAAAGGTAGTGAGTATGTCACCTCTATAACTACTGATGAATCAAACCCGTTCCTTGTGGAAGATGGTGTAGCGTATAATGCCAATTCAGGAGACCCAGATGAAACAGTGTCAACTTCTTCGTTTACAATCAATATCACTATTCCTGAGGGCATAGTTGGTAATTTAAGTTGGGATGGTCATTTATATGCAAAGGTGAATCCCGATGGTAATACATGTGATTTTGGCAGAATTATTATTAATCAGCCGGTTAACAATGGTATGTATTATCTGAATGGCGAGGATGCTGACGCAAGTTCTGATTTGTTTAAGGAATCAGAGGGTTGGGCATCGTTTCTTGTATGTCTGCCTGGAAATTATTCAATCACATTTGAATATATAAAAGATGGCGACGGTCTTATTTTGGAAGAAGATGGTATGTATATTTGGAATTTCGAGATTGATGCTGTTGATTTCCCGAAGTATGGTTGTTCTCCAAGCACAGATGTAGTAGATTTTGAGCGGCCAATTTATGTTGGTACAGATCGTTTTATTACATCAACTGTAAGACTGCGTAATACGGGTAGTGAACCGCTTCAGGTAGTTTCATGCACAGATGATGCACCTTTCTACGGCAATTTCAATCCTGATGTTACAGCATCTTTTGGTAATGAAGTTCTTGTTGATGTGAAATTCTACCCGACAGAAGAAGGTGAGTTCTCGGGAGATGTGACTTTCCACACTACAGCTGGCGATGTTGTTATCAAATGCTATGGCAAAACAATGTCAAGCGATGGTATCCTGATGATTGGTGATGTGGAAAACCTTGGCTATGACTGGCTCACCTATGATGCTGACGGTGATGGTTCCTGCTGGAATCTCGGAAGTAATCTTTGGGGCACTGATCCGCAATGGTTCCATAGCGGCGATAATTGTTTCGGTTCACCGTCCTATAATCCTTACTCTGGTCCCATTTCGCCTGACAACTGGTTGATTTCTCCAAGTTTTGTTGTGCCTGCTGATGGTGCCATGTTGCAGTGGTATGTATCAGATTTCAGTGACGAACTCTATGCCGAGCATTACAGCGTATATATCGCTCCTGCAGAGATACGCGAGAATCTTGAAACTCTTAAGACTCTTCCGCAACAGGAAACACCTATATACGAGGAAACTCTTCCCGAAATGTCTTACTATGACTGGAGAGAAGTGAATGTAAGTCTTGAGGAATATGCTGGCAGAAATGTTTGCGTCCTGTTCCGTCATCACCAAGAGGAAGGACAATATATGCTTCGCCTTGATGATGTAATGGTTTACACAATGGATAAGTGGGGTAATATAACAGAGGTAAAGGAACTGCCGGTAGAAACTTTGAAAGTGGTGATGAGTGAAGTATTCAGTCTTGATGGAAAAAGACAATCTTCTTTGTTACCTGGAGTGAATATCGTGCGCAAAACCTATAGCAACGGTAGCGTAAAAACTTCTAAAGTCATTGTAAAATGAAACGACTTTTTGTAACGTTTATAGCATGGCTCATCATTTATGGGATGAGTCATGCTCAGAATACTGAGTTTGTCTTAGGTTACTGCGGTGGTGAAGAACCTCAGTCAACAAGAATAACTTATTCAGAATCTGGTGCTATGGTTTCAGCAGCTATCTATATACCTGTAGGAACATTGAGCACTTGTGCCGGTAATGAGATAACCGGTGTGCGAGCAGCTTTGGCATCCAAGCTGAATATAACAGAACTAACTGTGTGGCTAAGGCAAAAACTTGATGGAGAGAACTTAGTTGAGGGTAATATCACAAACTCTTCTGATCCTAAACTTTCCAAAGGATGGAACACTGTGAAGTTTAACTCTACCTGGCAAATACCTGCGGAACCGTCGGAAGGTATATATATTGGCTATTCCTATGTGCAGAAAGGTTCGGCTATGGGAATAGGACTGGTAGACTATCCAGCTGCAAATGGCTGTTTCATAAAGCTGGGTAACGGGAGTTGGGAAAACCGTTCTTCTCAGAATGTGGCATGTATAGAAGGTCTGGTAAGTGGAGACAATATCCCTGAGCTTAACTTATCACTTCTAAATATCAGTTTTCCTGAAGTATTTGTGATTGATAAGGAGGTGGCTAAGATAGACTTTACCGTTCAAAATAAAGCACTGAGGACAGTAACCGGCTTTGACATTGAAGGCTATATCAATGGGGTGCAAGGTGATAGAATGCATATTAATTGTAACATCCCATTTAATTCAGTTGAGACATTCTCTGTAACTATGCCTTTAGGAATTTCGGATGTTGGCAATGGCCAGGCAGAATTCACCATGAAAATATGTGAAGTATATGATGGTGAAGACGAAGATATGACTGATAATGAGCTTACAACCGTATTCCAAGTTAGAGCACATGATTTTGCCAGAAGAATTTTGGTAGAGGAGTTTACGAGTGAAAGTTGCCCAAGTTGTCCAAGAGTTGGTGAGTATATTAGCGAGGCACTCGCTAAAGAGGAATTTAAAGATGTGATAGTAGTATGTCATCACTCTGGTTTTAAGAATGACTGGCTGACCACATCTTTTGACAACTCTTACACATGGTTCTATAATGGAGGTACTTATGCACCAGCTATGATGGTTGACCGTGAAGAACATGCTGATGGAAGTGCGGTATGGAATCCCACTACCTTGACAGATATGGAACAAGCATGGCGCAAAGCACAACAGCAGCCGGCTTTCATAGTGCTCAATATAAAGGCACAATGGAATAAGGATGAGTCTTCTTTATTGGATATAGTAGTGGAAGGAGAAAAGGCTGTTGCAGACCTGTGTGCTAATCCTTATATTACTATCTGGCTTGTGGAGGATAATATTGAAGCAATTGCTCAGTCAAATGCTACGGATTGGGTTCATCAACACACTAACCGCGCGGTCAATAACACATGGGGAGATCCAGTGATTTTTGAAGGAGACACTTATACCTATTCTTGCTCGATGTATGTAGCATCGTCATGGAAGATTGAAGACTTAAAAATAGTAGCATTTATAGCAAATTATAATGGAGAAAATCCTTTGGATTGTGAGATTATGAATGCAGCTTCGATTAATTGTCCAGTAACTTCCGCAGCAATTGACAGTATTGAAGCTCCAGATATGGAAGCTGAATACTATACGTTACAGGGTATAAGAATTTCAAATCCTGAAAACGGTATTTTTATCTGTAAGAAAGGCTCAAAAGTAAAGAAAGTGGTAATTAAATAAAGTTAAGTTAAGTTAAATTTTGCTTCTGTGTAAAAAAGAGTTGGGAACTTTTAGTTCTCAACTCTTTTGTAGTCTCAAATGCAAGTTCATTGAATTTGACTTTGATAAGTCATTATTCTACCTGATTCTTTTTAGAAAGAATTTGTATTTTTACAAACCACTTCTTTTATATCAAGCAATTTAATTTAGTTTCCTATTTGAGTAGGTTCGTGCCAATCTCCGTTAGCCTTAATAAGGTCTATTAATGCCGGTAGTGCCTCGGCACGTGTCACATTCTTAAGTACTAATTCCTTACCTTTATATAGACTTACACGGTCGGGTCCTGCTCCTACATAACCGTAATCAGCGTCTGCCATTTCACCGGGGCCATTGACGATACAGCCCATGACACCAATTTTAAGACCTGTCAGATGTGATGTCGCAGCCTTTACTTCAGCAAGAGTAGCTACAAGGTCAAATAACGTTCGTCCGCAACTCGGACAGGCAATGAATTCAGTATGCGATATTCGCAGACGGGCTGCCTGAAGTATGCCTAAAGCCACACGGTGAAGCATAGCCTCATCAAAAGCCGGAGCTACGATATCAATGCCAGAAGCATAACCGTTAAGCAGCAACGCACCGAAATCAGCACCTGCCTGTACCTGTAATAGTTCAGCATCAGCAGTGTCAAACGTCAAACGCACCACAATCGGATTGCGTCCACCTATAGACACAAATCTGTCTATCCATGAGGCTATTTCTCCTATTCTGTTAACATGGCCAGATGACACTACCACCGGTAACATATCATTATAAAGACACGGTTCCTCAGAAGCATCAACATAATGCCAGTTCACAGTATCCTTACGGGAGTAATCCAAACCGGCTACTGTAGGATAAGGATGAGCTAACGCACCGGAGAGGACAGCATAATTACGTGCCGGACCCGGTTTCACTGTTTCAGGTTCTTTAATAGCTGCATGGTTCTTACGAAGCGATATATAATCGCGTAAATCCTTTGCTACAGGTATCTCCGCTTCAGGAACTTCGCTAAGTGATACACGTATAGTGTCGCCTATACCTTCTGCTAACAGGGTGCCGATACCGACAGCGCTCTTTACACGTCCGTCTTCACCGTCTCCTGCTTCGGTGACACCGAGATGCAGAGGAAAAGCCATATCCTCGCGTTCCATCTCGGCTACAAGCAGACGTACCGTCTCAACCATAACAGTCACATTCGAGGCTTTGATAGATATTACAATATTATCAAAGTTCTCTTCACGACATATACGCAGATATTCCATAACCGACTCTACCATACCGGCAGGAGTATCACCGTAACGGCTCATAATTCGGTCACTGAGCGAACCGTGATTAACCCCAAGACGCATACAGGTATCATGCTCGCGGCAAAGTTCAAGAAACGGTTTCAGATGACGACGGATACGCTCTATCTCAGCAGCATATTCCTCATCTGTAAACTCAAGCTTACGAAATGTTCGTGCGGCATCGACAAAGTTACCGGGATTGATACGTACTTTCTGACATGTTACAGCGGCTGCGAAAGCTGCACGGGGATTGAAGTGCACATCGGCTACAAGTGGTACATCACACCCGGCGGTATTAAGTCCGCGTCGTATCTCAGCCATGTTGTCAGCCTCACGCACGCCCTGAGTAGTAAATCGTACAAGTTCACCACCGGCATCGCTTATACGTAAAGCCTGTGCGACACTGGCAGGAGTATCCATAGTCGAAGTGTTTGCCATCGATTGTACTACCACAGGATTTTCACCTCCTATGTTAACTTTGCCTGCATGTGCAATGCTGCTGCGACGACGTTTATAATTATAAATACTCATTTCAGTAAAGTGAAAATCAATGTATCAGTGTGATGAAAAACACGCTACAAAAGCCGACGGCATAGCCGGCTAATACTTGACATACAGTGTGCCGGCCGAGCCAGACACGAGCAGCTCCGAGTAATCCGGACAACAATATGACTGCTATAAGCCATGAAAATGTAGAAGGTTCGGGAAAGCCGTCACGCATTATACGCAACAGCATGGCCACTATGCCGGCTATCCCGGCAGAGTGAGCACTTATCTTCCAATAGAAATTAACGACAAGATTAATAACCCCTGCCACAGCACCGCCTATAAAAAACATTGACATCCATAACGGTGCACCTTTGAGGGACATGAACCATGCAGTAGCGCCAAGACATAATATAGTGATGATATAAGGCAAAAGACGTTCTTTACGACCATTTAGGCCTATATCATCTACAAGTCCGGCTTTCTTCAGCAGAATTACCATACCCATCGGTATAAGGACATTAAAAGCAAAAACTATGATTGTAAATAATACCCGGGTAGGCATCGGAGCTATATCAAGTATCGAAAGTCCGAATATCAGCATCACACCATAGACAGGCATTAATAATGGTACCAATACCCATGACAATATATTGCAGACTAATGTAAGCCATCTCGGACCTTCGGGCTCCTCAG
The DNA here is from genome assembly GCA_947177575.1 of uncultured Porphyromonadaceae bacterium. Lineage (GTDB taxonomy): Bacteria > Bacteroidota > Bacteroidia > Bacteroidales > Muribaculaceae > Lepagella. The sequence goes on from CAMWVA010000066.1 coordinate 7,684, forward strand.
GCTGAGATGACGGTTTAACAGGCTGAATAGGTTCAGACGCTGGTAAGTCAGGTTTTTCAGCTTCGGCACGAGGCTGACCGGCACGTCCGGCCTCAGGCTCGGACGAAGGGACGTCAGGATAATATGAGGTTGTGTCTAAGGGCATAATATATAACTTTAGCTTGATATAATTTTAATCGTCTGACTCGTCAGAGTCTGCGGCTAATACACGTGGTGTGTGACCTCCGCGTACTACAGAGAGAAACTTCGGAGGTATAGGCTGCTCAAAGTTCATATCTTTACGGGTTATAGGATGAGCAAACCTCAATGTACGTGCATGTAGACACAATCGGTTGATAGGACTTGTCTTGGCACCATATTTACGGTCTCCGGCAATAGGATGTCCGAGGTCTTTAGCATGTACTCTTATCTGATTCTTACGTCCGGTATCAAGTGAAAATTCAGCAAGTGTATAACCTCCACCGCGTTTCAGTACTTTATAGTGAGTAACGGCAAGCTTCCCTTCGCCCTCGACATCGGTAGTGTACACCTCAAAACGGCTATTCTCAGTCAGACGACTTTTGACATAGCCTTGTTCCTGTTCGAGATAGCCTTCAAGCACAGCAACATACAGACGTTCAAGTACCATATTGTTCCAGTTATGGCGAAGTGCCTCCTGAGCTTCCTGAGTTTTGGCAAACATCATCAGACCGGAAGTATGACGGTCAAGACGATGCACTATAAAGAGCTTATTAGAAGGATGCACCTTTTTCACATAGTCTCTAAGTATATCATAGGCTGTTTCCTCCTTTTTTGTTGAATTGGTACCCACCGACAGAAGGCCATAGCCCTTATTTATGACTATTATATCATCATCTTCATATACAATATCTATCCTTGGGTGCTTAAACACTACAAACGGCCGTGTAAGATTAAGTTCTACCCATTGGCCCGGCAGTACTGTAGTGTGTACGCCTGTACTCACCACACCATCTACCATAAGATGACCGAATTTTAGCCACCGTTTAGCCTCAGGCTTTTTCAGACCGGGGCGCATCATCATCAGGGCATCGTAGAGTTCTACAGCTTCCTCACCTGTATTCTGCCAGGCCTGAATCCGGTCTGCCTCGAAATTAGGACGTCCGTTGCGTGTGTTCCTTGCCATATCTTTATATACTCTTCTTTGTGTTACATCACTATATAATAACAACTATCTCAATACAAAGTTAGCATTTTTTTCACACCCTCCCAATTCTACAGTATCTCATCATTTAAAATAGTGAGTAATTATACAGAACAATACCGAGAATCAATTTTATAGTATCTGAATCACAGGGCAACCGCATCTGAATAAATAAAAATTAATACCGGATTAACAAGAATTCATAATAAACATCGTGACAACACTGCGCATGGGTATTATTTCATAGCCATGAGAAATACCTGGTAAGCATATTCGACGGCATTAAGGACCCTCGAAAAATAGACAGATATGTATATGAACTGGGCGATCTTCTGGCGGTTGCGTTCCTGAGTTACCTGTCAGGACTGGAGGATTACGCCGACATGGCGCTGTTCAGCATCAGCCGGGCCAGGGAATTCGGTCTGTTTCCATACACAGACCGCAATCCCTCGGCGGATACGTTCGAACGTCTGTTCGCCACCCTCAGGACCGACTTTCTGGAGCAGGCGGTCATCGGGCAGGGGCGTCGGATACTGGATGTACTTGAGGAGAAGCAGATCGCCATCGACGGTAAGAAGCTCTGCGGCACGGCACCCAGAGAGAAAGGCCCGAAGGGTGACTATCTGCTCAACGCCTTCGTCACCGAGAATTCTCTCTTCATTGGACAGGAGAAAGTGCCGGACAAGGAGAACGAGATACCCGCCATCCCCCGCCTTCTCGACAGACTGGAGATAAGGGGCGCCACCGTGAGCATCGACGCAATGGGCACTCAGGTGGACATCGCAGAGAAGATCCTGTCCAAGGAAGGCCATTACCTGTTGGTGGTCAGGGAGAACCAGAGCGCACTGCTTTACGAGATCAAGGACGTTATGAGATACAGCGATCCGACATCCGTCCATACTGAGACCGAAAAGGAGCATGCCAGGGTCGAGATGCGGACCGTGTCCATCTTCCCGGCAGCAGGGATAGAGGACAAGGAGGTGCTGTCGCGATGGCCCGGAATCCGTACCCTCGTCAGGACAGAGACCTCCACAGTGCATGTATCCGAGGACGGGAAGGAGGAGAGACAGACGGGATACTACATCAGTGACGAGGAATTCCCCTCGGCGGCATATTATGGAGCGCTCGCAGGAGGGCACTGGGCTGTTGAGAACGGACTCCACTGGCATCTTGACGTGACATTCAGGGAGGATGACTGCCGTGCAAGAAGGAATAACGCAGCACAGAACCTGTCGCTTCTCAGGAAGCTCGCACTCCAAGTGGCGAAGGCCACCAACGACAGACTAAGCCTGCGTAAACGTCTGGTCAGAGCTTCGATGGATAAAAACTATTTAAGAGTCTGTTTACTTTTAAACTAAATTAAACATTAGGAGCATGAAAAACCCTCAACCAGAGTGTTGATAGGAGAAAAAAGAGTTCATATGCATAAAATAAACTACTATCAGACACATCTGAGCGAGGGTCAGTGGTCTTATATAAACAAAGTATTCTTTGAAAATGATTGCAGACACCGTAAATATTCGTTGCGCTCCGTCTTTGAGGCTATACTTTATCTGTTGGTCAGCGGATGTCAGTGGCGTATGCTCCCGAAGGATTTTCCCAAATGGCAATCTGTGTATAAGTTCTTCCGTAAATGGAGAAATGACGGACGTATCGAGCTTTTTATAGAAAAGACGACTATGAGGATCAGGAAGAAGCACGGGCAGAATGACACTCCTACCGTAGGAGCGCTTGATTCGCAAAGCGTCAGGTGGGGTAACCGGATGAGTGACAACGGCTTTGATGCCAATAAAAAGGTCAAAGGTATAAAGCGCAGTATCGTGGTAGACCGTAACGGATTCATATTGGGGAGGAGAGTTGACAATGCGTCGCATCATGATTCCAAACTCGCCTGGCCTGTCTGTGAGGATACCTCGTTTTTCTGGCCTACCCTCAGGAAGATACTCGTTGACAGAGGTTACAGAGGAGATGTGGCCGATAAGGTAAAAAAAGATTTCAACATAGATATTGAAGTCAGTAACACACCTAACGGTACAAAGGGATTCTCTCCGAAGCCTCTCAGATGGGTGGTCGAGAGAACTTTCGCATGGCTGGATACTTTCAGACGTCTCGCAAGAAACTATGAGCAGACTGATGAAGCTGCCGAGGAAATGATTGATTTTGCCACTATCAAACTCTTGATAAATCATATCTAAGAGTTAACAGCTCTTAAAAGTAAACATACTCTAAGAACTCTTCTTAAAAACTATGGATTTTGATGCGGTTGCCCTGTCTGAATCAGAAATATTTTGTATATATCGTAAATAGTACTTATCTTTGTCTTTGAAATTGTTCAAACTAATTTCGAGATGTTAATAATACAGTAAAATAGTTAAAATACAGCATTATTCTAGAAATGATGCACTATGTTATGGTTGCCAACTGTAATATATTGAACCAAAGGCCGAATACGCTGTACTTGACCAAAATACAATAAATCTGAAATTATGTCCTGTTTTTCGATAACAAAAAAAGAGGCTTTACCTCCAAATGTAATCTTGTGGAAATTATGAACGCGAACTCTATAAGCTTAAAAGCGACTGTCAGTGGCTACTTCTGCCGACAGGTCATTTTTTCAGTAGGAGCATCCGAATTGGAATCCAGTCTTCCATCATTATCGTTAGTGGTTCGCGAATGAGGATTGGCAAAAGGTCTATTCCAAAGTCCTCAAAAGGGATAAGGACTGACTTGTCCGTAACCCATATTGACGGTTTGCATACACCAACATATCGGGGTGAAGAAAAAGTTGAATATCAAGGACAGAGGGAACGATGCACAGTCAATGCTCTTTTCCTTTCGGATAATCAAGCATACCGCTTACCTTAGCCGGACCACAGGCAAGCAAGTACGGAGACTTTTACGAAATAGATGAGAGGATAGCTAGATTTATCAGTCAGCTTTTCGAAGTAGACATCAACGTTGATAGTCTATTCTGCAACCTTGATGTTGGTTTTGACGGAAAGATTCTCAGCAGTGCGCTTGTCTTTAAGGAATGCTACCTAACGTGTCCCCTAATCCCGGGAATAGCGCAGAAAACACGGAGGAACGGCTTTATGATGAGGAGATGTATAAGCATAGATGGAAAATTGAACGCACAAACGTCTGGATATTCAAAGCTATGCTTATACATTTCGACACCACAATAGCAAGTTGAAGGGAATAGAACTTTCTCGCTTTTATCGTTATTTTCCTTAAAAAATTTCACAAATCAAATTAGTTTAAACAACTTATATTTAAGAAATTATATTATGCTATAATTCAACAATCTAACCACGTAATAAATTCTTATATCATTGAATTATAGCATAATATTAATTTGCATTATGTAAAATAGCATACGTACATCTTTGGCTATAATATCCTTATATATAATGTTTTAACAATAGATTACGTAAAAGCACTTCCGAATTATGGATTAAGATTAAATCACTTCTATGAATAAATTTAAATTTCTAAACAAAATGAGAAGATACTCTATCTTGTGTATTTTATCATTAATTTCACTGACAACATTGTTTACTTCAGGTTGTGAAAAAGAGGACATCAATCAACCTTCGCATATCAACACCGACATAGTTATGTCAAATCCGGAAGCAAAAGATTCAATTGTTGCAACTATAAGCTCAGAATTACTCATTTTAAGTGATTGTATCAGCCAGAATATACTCTCGGCAAATACTGAGGATTCTACTATTTATTTCAATCCTTCAGTTCTAAAAGATCTACCCAGAGTTGGAGAAAAGTTTCTAATTGACAACGTAGAGAAGTATCCTTTAGGCTTTATAGGTAAGGTAGAATCTTTAACAGAGGGGGATTCTATTAAACTCGTATATGCTAATATTCCATTAGATGAAATTTTCAATGATGCAGATTTTTCTACAATTCTCATTGATAATTTCGGGAACTATAACCTTGATACGGATAATATCGAAGAACAAGCTAAGGTAATTACTTCCAGTAATAATTGTAGAAAGATCTCTGTTCCAGATGGGGAAAAAATACTCATTGAACATGATAATATTCGTGTTAGTGGAGCTGCTCATATAAGGATATCTAATATGAATTTACGGTTAATTAAAAATTCAGATGGTATTCAAAAATTCAGTATCAAATTTGATACTGATTGTTCATTTGATTTAAACTTTTTAGTAAAGAATATAAAAAAAGAGGGAAATTTTGAACCGCAAATCTATAATTATACAAAGCCCATAAAGACCAAGATAGGTAATATACCTTTTAATTTTAATTTTGACTTCAGTGTATCTGTACCAATAGATTATTCTATTGAGGGAGAGGTAGATTTTGATTGGAATATAGTATTTGGCAAAGAGTTTGAAATTTCTTATACTCGTTCAGAAGGATGGAAAAATACTTTATCAGACTTAAATGATAAGAACTTGCCAAAGTTTAATTATTTTTCGATGAATGGTGAATGCAATATAGCACCCCAATGCACAGTTGGCTTAAGCTTCTTCACGTCTAATTTAGGTATAAGTGTCCAAACTGGATTTAAATATACCATAGATTCGAATATGGTTATGGAAAAGGATCTATCATGGAATGAAGATTCTGAAATTAAACAGAAGCTGCTAAATTACTTGACACTTACACCAACTTTTAAAATCAATAGTACAGATAAGTTGGCGACAATGAAAGCTAATTGGGAAATAGAATTATGGTCAGATAGAAAATATTTATTTCCGAATATTAGAAACCTGATTGCAACTAGAGATCCATTGAATCAAAAGAAATATATTACTTACTATACCCGTGGAACATATTTTTTATCACTTTTAGGAATAAATCAAATGTTAAATGTTTATAAGGAAAGTAAGTTAATAGGTAGCTACAATCCAGAATTGACTTACAGCTCCCCAGATAGATTTGAATACAAAACGGATCTATCTGATTTAGTTTCTGAATGTGATTATATGGTTCAGCCTATTATTACGATTGGTAATCAACAGTACTTTGGAAAACAGCATAAGATTAGATTTAACTCAATTACTTTGTGTAACAACTATGTTTTACAACTTCTATCGTCCAATCCATATCTTCCATCTTTCGTAGTTTATTTAGATGTTGAATATTCTGACTCAGGAGATATCATAGCTCTTAACGTTCACAATGGGGATGGTAAGAAATGGCATGATAACTTTTATGTTTTCGAAAGTTCATTTACCGAAAATGGGAATTATTTTGATTCAGATGATAGGCATATAGACTATGGTACAGGACGCTACAGTACTTTTGAAGATATACACACACACGAAGAGGTAGAAGGATCAAAATGTATTTTCTTCTGGTATAATCGTCAGATCGACCATTATTTAAAATCTGATCCTAATCGAGGAACTGTTTGGATATATACAGCAAAGTTTAGATTTGATCCTTATACAGGTTCAGAAGTGACTTATTGTTCCCAATGGGCATCTAAGAATAATTACGACCCCATAAAGACTACTTATCCAATGACAATGAAATTAATTCCTATAGAGTACTGACTCCTTCATTTTATCTTAGTATAACAGAATGTAACCGTTTCATGGAACTCTTATGTTGTGTACGACATAAAAGTTCCAACGCTAAGTAAATTTGCATTTTTAAGTTTAACCTTTACTAGGCAGCAGTCAGTGTAGCAATACCGCTTGCGTTGTTTGTCATCCGTGCGGCTTGACCATACCTGAATCCTTTTGATACTTTGCGAAAGGTTCTTCAGTGTAAATGCACAAAAACTTTGGGCACGCACTCCCCTCAGACACACTTTCTAAAGAGGAGTTATAAAAAAGATTTGATACACCCTCTGAGTTATATTCCTTGAACTTTGAGTTTTTAGGTAAGTAATTTTGAGTTTTTTCCAAATATTGAAGATATTTAAACTAATTTCGATATGTTAATAAAACATTATAATAATTAAAATACAGCACATTCCGCAAAGGGTACACTATATTATAGACCACACTTAATATATCGTACCAATGTAGAAATACACTGTACTTGACAAAGATACAATAAATTCTGAAATTATGTCCTGTTTTTCAATAATAAAAAGAGGCTTTACCTTCAAATGCGCTCTTGTGGAAATTGTGAACGCAATTCTCTACAAGCTTAGGAGCGATTGTCAGTGGAAGCTTCTGCCAAAAGGTCATCTTTTCAATGGAGAGCCTCCGAATTAGAATCTAGACTTCCATCATTATCGCAAGTAGTCCGCGAAAGAGGATTGACAAAAGGTCTATTCCGGAATCCTAAAAGGTATAAGGTCTGACCTGTCTGGAATCTTTCCATTCTCCGACTTTACACCATTTGTTAAAGTAATGGAATACCGCGCTATACGGTACAGTTTCGGAGAAAAGAGCCCCAACTGGTAGATAGTCCCATTGATAGCCCGTCTTAAACTTGTATAGTTTGGCGTTGACTATCTCAATCAGATAACTTTTAGTCTTAAATCAGCGTTTTGCTATCGAAAGATAGTAATATTTCAGATTTTGTTGTAACTTTGTCAAGTACAACATACAGAGATTATTCTTTATAAATGTTTTTGAGTACCTATAATATAGTGACTAATCTGGTTGTACGCTGTATTTTAACATTTTAAATAGTTATCTAAGAACTCGAAATAAATTTAAATAACTTCAAATTCTTTAAAAGATTAATTACAGAATCAAATACAAAATTGTATGAAGAAATTGATTTTACTTCTATTGGCTTTTTGTCTTGTAACCACTATGACTTATGCCAATAAACAGTCTGACAAAAAGGCTGAAAAAGAGAAAAAAGAACAAGTAGAAAGAGCACGAAAGATAGCTAAAACTCTAAAAAAAGATGGTTGGAAACTTCAGGGAGGTACCCTCACCCTTGAAGAAGCTGTCCTAAGACACCATGATAAAATCAGATCCATGTACGGAGGACGGGAAATTGTAGGATTTGCATCTAACGTAAAGAATCAGAACGTTGGACATCAGAAAGCTATGACCGATGCTTACATTACGTATTCACAACAGGAAGGAGGCAAAATCAAAGGTGGCATAGAACAAATTTTAGGCACTGATACCAATGGGGAGTTAGATAAGTTTTATGCTCACTACGAAAGACTTGTAGAAAAAGAAATAAAGGGTGAAATGCAGGAGACCTTTACAATCATGCGTGAGACAAGTCCTGGTATTTTTGAATTTCAGTCTTATTTTGTCGTAAACGAACAGGCAGCGGCTAATGCCCGTATACGTGCAGTCGAAAGCGCTCTTAAAGATAGTGAAATAGATCAGAAGCATACTGAAGAAATTAAAAAATTTGTCAAAGAAGGGTTCGTAGTAGAGTAGTA
>CAMWVA010000067.1 GCA_947177575.1 uncultured Porphyromonadaceae bacterium
TTAATCTTAAGCAGTTCTACGTCCTGTAATTTCTGTACCTTATAGAGAATTTCACGACCGAGAGAACCGGCAGTAGAAATACTAACATCTATCCAGTCCTGATGTAGTTCTACATTACGAATCTGTGCCCAATAATTAGAGTAACCATAACTCCGCCACTCGGTAAATTCAAGAATATGTTCACCCGGCTCAAGAACAACCGATACATATACCCAATCTTCACTACTTATAGTATAATATGGTTTTGAATCTATACTTATAGATAATGTATTTCTGTTAGAATAGTCCTCTCCTACACGTCCTTGAAAAGAAAACTTTGAAAGTTTATCTACTGTGAAAGTAGTAGATATTGTAGAGTAATTATTCTCAAGACCTAATGTATTAGAACGAATATATCCATCCTCAGTAATCCACATATTCTCAGGATCATTCTCGAAAGTTAGAGGCATTGACTTGGAAGTCAGACATACTGATTCCAACTCTTTGCAAGCCCAAACACGAAGATTACGAATAGCACCTTCGTATTTTTTACGAGTTCCTGAACCGGAATTATCCACGAAATCAAGTTTGTGAGTTCCTGCCGGAAGTATGAATGGATCTATACTATTCCAATAAGATGTTTGAACTGTTCTGTATAACTCACCGTCTACAAAAAGCTGGATATTTTCACTATCATAATAATAGTCACGACGCCAACTAAAACTAATCTCAGTAGGATAGTCCGAAGTATAAGTACAGGACAAAGTACTTGTTTTATCGTCTTCTGTTATAGCAGGTATCTGCATAGTGTTGTCCACCAACTCCCAGGGGTAAGTGGCATCGTTAGTCCATTTCACAGGTACTGAGCCTTCGACAAGGATAGCATCATTGATGTCATCTGAGTTAGGTGTCTCGGCGTAAGCCATCAGACACCCGAGCAACGTGAGCACAAGCGTGAAGGCGCTATGTATCCAAGGTGTAGTTGTTTTCTGTTGCATGATGTTATATTTGTTATTTAGTTATGTTATTTTTTCGCCGGAGCGGGATTTACCACAGGAGGTGGATTGTCACCGTTACCAGGTGTATATTCAGGGGTAGTGAAGGTAATTTCTTCACCAGACTGCCTACGCTCAACGCCGTTCTGTGTATATCTTACAAAGGGCTGCGCTCTGTATTGTGTGCCCGGTATCAGACCTTCAAAGCTGACCGTAATTTTGCTGTCACCTATAAACTCACCCTCTATAGTTTCAGTAGTTCCGGAATCGTCAGCCGGTGTAATAAAAGCCCCACAGCTGGTTAACTCCGCTACAGGAGAGAAGTAATAGGCATTGAGCGTGGCGGTGGTCTGTGTCCAGCCTTCCGCAGAGATCCACGGCATACTGAGTACAGGTTCAGTGGGTATGTCAGGCATCTCGGCACCATACACCTGCTGAAGATTCACAAAAACCTCATCTCCGTTATCTGATTGAAAATGAAACGTCACTTCGCGCAGTCGCGGTGTTTCGTTTGGTTCCACAACCACTGTAATTTCAGATGTGTTCAGTCCCGTAGAAGAACCGGCAGCCGGAGTGACAGAGAGCCATTTAGTATCCTCTGGCATAAGACTTACCGACCAGTCCTGAGTGGGTGAATAAATGGTAAAATGGAATATTTCGCCGGTGGCCGGAATAAAATCGAGGTGAGTCGGAGAAACTGTAAACGATGCGGTAATCTCACGCTGCTCGAGAGGCACAGTAACAGGCATAAACGAATTGTCAGGACTACTGATCACCAATTCACCGTGACGAGGTGAGCCGGTAGAATTCATAGACATACGCACATCGAAAGACACACGCACGGCTTCGGAAGGTGCGGAGCCAGCCTCTGTGGTTTTCGGGTCAAACTGCCATGAACCGTCAGCACCGGGTGTCATACCAGAGCCGGGAATTATCTCCATATAGCCATTATCGGCAGTCATAGGGTCGGAAAGGCTTACACGCCACGGCAGATTGGAGGTAACGGTGAAATTATCGTTACCTCCTATGCCGGGCCACGGTGCCGGAGTGGGATTGTTAATCATAATCCTCTGATTCTCCTGTTGCACCGTGAAAGTATAGGCTTCGTTGGGCACTCGATTGCCCTTTATATCAATGGCGTAAACAGTGACCTTGCAACTGCGCTGCTCCGTCTCACTACGGTTAGCGGCAGTCTCGAGTACAAACTCGCCATTATTGACATTTATGGTCTGACCGTCATTGAACAATACAGAACACCATGAACCGTCACATTCTGTAATCTCGACACTCCAGCGGGTGTTGGTAACTACGGACAGAGTGGTACGCGAAAGTCCTGATCCTATGCTAAGCAATTTATTCGGCAGGTCTTTTCCTTCGTCGAGCACACGTATGGAGAGTGCATCTCCCTTACCGGGGCTGAGTTCCTGTTCTTTGTTATCGGAGCAGGAAGATAACGTCACAACACCGGCTCCGGTAAGCAGAAGCAAAGCAAGCGGCAGAGCGGTTATATATGTTTTCAGAAATTTCATGATGAATAGTGTGAAAAGTTAAAGATTGACTGACAGACCGAGAGTAGCCTGAAAACCACCTCGGGTCAGACCGGCCAGACTACATACCTTTTTAATATCACCTTTAGCTCCTATGGGAATTGCATATTCAGGAGCAATAAAGATACCCAAGTGGGGTATAGGATAGTATGTCAGCCGGGCACCTATCGGCATACTGTTGACTGTAAAATTATTGCCGGCATTACCACGCGAGATAAGACGCTGCTGCATAAAACCTATATGGGGAGTGAGACCGAAACGCTCAGCGAAACTAAACTGATAACCAGCTGCTACACTCCACTCATCGACACGGTATTCTACTGCCTGAGCGAAAATCTGGTCTTCATTATAATACCAGTCAACCGGTTTGGTATGTCCGAAACCGAGCAGATAAGAAACAGATAAATCCACATTATATACCGTACCGCCGAGAGTGAAGGTAACACCCGGTTTGGAAGCATATGATATACCTACGGCCGCGTAACCGGTAGTCTTAGGTACATACTGTATCTTCTGGAGCACTACAGAATCACGGTAAGTCTCACCACGATTGATACGGAAACGGTGTGTCACGGGATAGTAACCGCGTTTAGTATAGGTAAGCTCATAGTTGCGTACCGGCAACTGCATATAGCGCTCTTCGGTGAAGACCGTGTCAGCCTGCATCACACTCACACCGTGCATCGGCTCGGTGGCTATCTCCAGATAGCCGATGTGAGGTACCGGAGGCGTAGCTGTATATGAAGTGGTCTTACCGGCATCTACACGGAATGTGGTGGACTGCGTAGTGTGGTCAGGCAAACGGGATTCTATCACGTATGTACCTTCACGGAGATGGTCAGCGAAACGACCTACACCTACGAGATTGCCGCGAAACCACAACTCGGCAGCTCCCGGCACATCTACCACTACATCGCCATAATAAAGATTCTCATCTTCCAACTCTAACTGAAATGCCTCCGGACCGTCAGGCGATACCTGTATGGTACCTTCATGTACCATTGAACCGAGACGGGCACGCACGTCATGCTGGCCGTATGGAATGTACTGTGTTACCGGTGTGATACCGATAGAATCATTGTCAAGCCATACTACAGCATCGGCGGCATCAGCTGCAAGAGAAACCATCTTACCCTCAGCCGTGAGGTTGAGCGAATAGACAGAACCCTCCTCAATGGGAGATTCATAAATGTAGGACTTGGTGCCGTACTTAGGGTGGGTAAAAGTTACTTTCTGAGAGTAACGCGGCACATAGAGATGAATCTCGCCGGGAGCGACCTGTTCAAGACCGCTGACGAAACCCACTCCCGAACCGCCCACACCGAGATCAGCGGCACGGAATGGCGTGTAGATACGGATCAGAGCGGCACGGCGTCCGTTATCATCACGACGCACGCCGTCTCCTACGCGTGCCGTCTGATCATTGGGCCGTGTCCGCCAGTCGCGCACTACCAGTGACTGAGCACCGGCTGTCAGAGCTGCCCATAGCATCAGAAGCGTAAGCAGCGGAGTAAGAAAACGTGACATGGATGAATTGGGTTAGGTTTATAAATTGGATTCTTCAGAGCACACAATGCGCCTGCCGGAATATGACCGACAGGCGCACAGAAAGTCAGTACGGCACCGGAAGTAGATGTCGTATACTTGCTAATATATTGAAAATCATTTGTTTGTGAGTCGGGGGGGGTAGAAGGGCCTGTAGCGCAGCGATATTGATGCGTTATAAATAAACAGGTATAAGCCGAGGAGATACTGCGCATTATTATATTTAAAATATTATATGATTGAGGCGGCAATAAGAACAGAATTTAATCTTATAATCTGCAAAGTTAGTAATAAATGACATAAAAAACAAACAAAAACTATCGTTAAAATATCATAATATGCGATAAGATGCCAAAAATGTATATTCAGACGTTAAAAATGTAGGATAACAGGTAAAATATTCTTTCGATAAATATTGTTTATTCCCAATAGCTATCGGAAAAAATACCGTACTGAGGCGAATCCTTTGGTATGTTAGGAGTGAGATCGGGATTGCGTTCGGGTTGCCATGTACGCACATGTATGGTCGGCTCATCAGCATTCGCAAAGTCGACAAGCAGGTAGAGATAACCGGTATCTCCGTATGTAGACGATACATATTCCTGACGTAACTGTATACCGAAAGTCCTCGGACCGTAGGCTGATTTTCCTACATCTGTAGCACCGAAGCGGATATTTATGTATTGATTAGACTTGAAGCATTTCCGCAGTGTTTCCATATATTCGGCCTTACTTTTACGGGCATACGTGACATGTTCTGTATTACTGAATCCGCGCAGATCTCCTTTAACCGCCGTAGACTTACGTGCCACATGGCCGACGATAATAACAGCATCATCGGCAAAGATATTTTCTATATAGTCAAGACGGTGTAGCGCAAAGGCTGTTTTATAATTTTCGAGAAAACCGACAATTACCATCTTTATATAATCGTTCCATGCTGAGCCTCCCATAGCAAATATATCATCACGGGCAGCGCTCTCAAGACCGAAAGCCAAAGATTCTATTAGGCCGTCAGTGCCGAATGTAAAGGTAACGTCTTCGATAAACTGCCGACGGCCGTTCTCAAATGTGAATGACATAGGTACCGAACGGCACACCACTCTGTCACCTACAGGGAAGAAAGCATAGCTGTCAGGAGTGGCACGTCCTACTATACGGGCGTTACCATAGTGTATCAGACGTTCGAACATGTCTTTTCCACCCGGAGTAAAAAGAGGTAGGGCACGGTCATAGTTACGAGTTGCTATGGCATCTACCAATGTCGCCATAGCTTTGGCATAGACAGCCGAGGCATCTTTGCTGACAGGTGTAAGCGAGGCACGGGCACCGGCACTAACAGCCTCGTTAAAGGCTTTGGTCTCTTTCTTGTCAGCTTTAAGCTGACGCGGACTTTCAGTAATAGAGATTTTAGCCGAGGGCACGAGACCTGCGCCATTGTAAGCTTCAAGCAGCGGAGTGTATTCGGCAATGAGGTGGTTTTCGTCAGGAAAACGATATTCGATGTCAAGGTTAAGCGGATTAAGCGGAGTATTAGGAGCAAGCAGAACCTCAGCCATACCATCGCGGGCAGTAATAACAGGAGACTTGGCACGACCTGTAAAATAGGTGAAAGCCACACGGGAAGCCGGTTCTCCTTTGTAGCGTACCGTGAGATCAAGAAGCTGTCCGGCTTCAGGGTCGGCTGGATCGGCAGGCTGAACACCGGCTATACCGAAACTTATACGCGAACAGATGTCGCGCATCTGTTCGGGAATCCATGTCACCATATTGCGTGAGTGACCGTCAATGACGTCATAGATACTTTCATATTCGGGCAAAGAACGAAGCACAACAAAAGCCCTGTAGAGATAACGCAGAGCATCGTCGACAAGTCCGCTCTTTTCGGCTGTCAGACCCATACGTGCGAACTCAGCCACACGGTCACGACGGCGTTGGTACATAGCTTCCATTTGTTCCCGGCTCATGTAAGCTACTACTTCATACGGAGGCTTGTTAGAGGTCCATATCTGACGTACATCACGCAATGTGGTAGGATTAGAATAACTGCGTACCAGAGAGCGAAAATCAGAAGTGGAAGTGATTGTACCGTCGCTGGCAACCGATTCATTGTCGGAGCCTACACTTTCGGCAGTGACGGTAACAGAAATTTTACGGGCAAGTTCGGCAAGAGCATTATCCACTGCCTGCGCACGGTCATCAGCTGTACCTACACCCCATATCATATCAGGATTATCAAAAATAGCAGCAGCTTTTTCAGCTTCAGGAGAACCTGGGGTTGCAGCAACTGTCAACCAGACAAAGCACAAAATTAAAGCGCACAAAACCCTGTGCCCGAGGTCAGGGGCATAAATATGATTGGAAACAGTATTAGGTAAAGTCTGCATATTATTAAATAAAGTATGGTCAGGTCACAAGTAATTATGAAAATTGTTGCAAATATAATAGAAAAATCTCAAACTATGCTCTTTTCAAAAAGAGAACTAATTATCGACTGAACTCTTAAGAGCTTGTTTTAAAAGGGAGAATATAATAGTGGATAAATGATAAAATCGGTAAAAAACATGTAAAAAAAGCGGAAAATTAGGATAGGTGAGCATTTTCAGTTATTTTTGCAGTTTGTAAGCGGATAAGGCCGCGTGCACCAATGACAATGAATCTGTTTGACCAGGTAAGCGAAGACATAAAGAAGGCCATGCTTGCGCGCGAGAAAGTGCGCCTTGAGGCCCTGCGTGGAATTAAAAAGGAGTTTCTGGAGGCTAAGACCGCCAAAGGAGCAAATGGTGAACTCTCTGACGAGACTGCCGTGAAGATAATGGTCAAGATGGTGAAGCAGCGCAAGGAGAGCGCTCAGATATACACCGATAACAACCGTCCCGAACTGGCCGCTAATGAGCTGGCTGAGGCTGCTGTCATTGAGGAGTATCTGCCCAAGCAACTCAGCGGTGAGGAACTTGATGCCGAATTGCGTGCCATTATAGCCGAAACCGGTGCTACCGGTCCTAAGGAAATGGGTAAGGTGATGCGTCTGGCTTCGCAGCGTCTGGCAGGTCGCGCTGAGGGTAAGGTAATTTCTGAAGCTGTGAAACGTCTGCTCAATTAATCCTATCCTCTAAAATGCCATGCTGACACTTCAGACTATTAAGAATGACCCTGAATGGGTAATAGGCCGTTTGGCCGTCAAAGGTTTTGACGGTCGTGCCGTTATAACCGAGATACTCGAAATTGATGCCGAACGTCGTAAGCTACAGGGTAAGTGCGATAGCGATGCTTCCGAGCTAAAGAAATTAGCCGCTTCAATCGGTGCCCTCATGAAACAGGGTAAGAAGGAAGAGGCAGAGGAGGCCAAGCAGCATGTAGCACAGATTAAAGGTGCTACTCAGGGCCTTCAGGACCGTTTGGCTGAATGTGAAGCTAAACAGCGTGAATTGCTGCTGACGGTGCCCAATCTTCCCTGTGCCGCTGTGCCCGAGGGTAAGACAGCTGCCGACAACGTAGTTGAAAAGGAAGGCGGCTGTATGCCTGAACTCGGTGACGATGCTCTACCTCACTGGGAATTGGCAAAGAAATATAATCTCATAGACTTTGAACTCGGTGTCAAGGTGACAGGTGCCGGTTTCCCGTTCTATATTGGTAAAGGTGCCCGTCTGCAACGTGCCCTGATACAGTTCTTCCTCGACGAGGGAGCTGCCGCCGGCTATACCGAAGTAGAACCTCCGTTTGTAGTCAACGCTGCTTCGGGTTACGGCACAGGCCAGCTACCTGACAAGGAGGGCCAGATGTATCATGTCACTGAAGACGATCTCTATCTTATTCCTACTGCCGAGGTACCGGTGACCAACATGTATCGTGACGTCATAATACCTGCTGCGGAACTGCCGCGCAAGAATGTGGCTTATTCACCTTGCTGGCGTCGTGAAGCAGGCAGTTACGGTAAGGACGTGCGCGGTCTCAACCGTCTGCATCAGTTTGATAAGGTGGAGATAGTACGTATCGAGAAGCCTGAAAATTCATACGCCGCGCTTGAAGAGATGAAAGACCACGTACAGTCTTTGCTTGATAAGCTCGGTCTGCCTTGGCATATATTACGTCTCTGTGGCGGTGACATGTCGTTCACATCGGCCATAACCTTTGATTTTGAGGTATGGTCGGCCGCACAGAAGCGTTGGCTCGAGGTGTCGTCAGTATCCAATTTTGAGACTTATCAGGCTAATCGTCTCAAATGCCGTTACCGTGACAGCGACAAGAAGATATATCTGTGCCACACTCTCAACGGTTCGGCACTGGCTTTGCCGCGTATAGTGGCTGCACTGCTCGAAGATTATCAGACCCCCGAGGGTATCGTGATACCGGAATGCCTGCGTAAGTACACCGGCTTCGACATTATTGACTGAGGTTCTGCCACCACATCTAAACGTATTGACCGTGACCTACATAAGTAAGGAAGAAAAGAAGATACCCATAAATGACCCGACAGGGAAATGGTCGGATCTGACACTGCTGCCTGAATGGGAGGAGAAGTATTATGACGTCTATACTGTGCGTAAGCATGGCAAATGGGTAATGCTCAAAGCACTGAAAAAAGAGTATGCCGATAATCCGAAATATCGTGAGATGCTGGAGCGTGAGTTTGACACACGTTATAACCTTGCTCACCCTAACATCGTCATGGTCAATGACCTCGAAGATGTGCCCGGCGTCGGCCTGTCAATAATAACCGATGATGTCTATGGCTATTCGTTGCGACGTCTTATTGATGAGAAACGTCTGACTCCGCGTATAGTGCATCGTCTGGAGACACAGCTGCTTGACGCTATGGAGTATATTCAGGAAAATCATATAGTACACCGTCCTATTTCTGCCGATACTATAATCTTCACCGAATATAACGAAAACCTGAAGCTTATCGACGTAGGTTACGCGCAGATAGAACAGCTCAGTACCAAAGACACACAAGACGACATACGTAGTTATGGCAAAGTGGTAGGTGAGGTGCTTCAGCATCTCCCTACCTCGCTGCCACGTTTGCGTAAAATATCGGAACGTTGTCAGAGCGATTCGTCACCATATCATACTATCACTGACCTGCAGTTGGCTATGGAGCGTGACAAGTCGAAACCACTTTACATCTTCCTCAGTATATTCATCATAATAATGGGAGCACTGTTAGTATATCTGTCACTCAAGTATTGACAGACTGTCTTTCAGTCCGCTTCCCGTAATACTAACCCCTCCTGTCCAGACAGCGATGATCACAATCAAGACCATTGAGCCTACCAAGAGTAATCTGAAAACTTTTACACAGTTTCAGATAGACCTCTATGACGGCAATCCCTATTATGTGCCGCCACTGATAAGCGACGACGTGGCTACGCTCGACCCTGCCACCAACCCTGCGTTCGACTTCTGCGAGAGCGTCTACTTCATGGCTTATCGCGACGGTAAGCCGGTAGGACGTGTGGCCGGTATGATCAACCGTCAGGTCAACGAAACACATAACGAGAAGAACGCCCGCTTCGGATTTATCGACTTTATAGATGACCACGAAGTATCGGCAGCGCTTATGAAGGCTGTCGAAGACTGGGCTCGTTCAAAGGGTATGAAAAAACTCATCGGTCCGTTGGGCTTCACTGACCTCGACCATGAGGGTATGCTTGTCGAAGGCTATGAAGAGCTTTCGACAATGGCTACGATATACAACTATCCGTATTATGCGGAGCACATGGAACTTCTGGGTTATAAGAAAGAATCCGACTGGGTTGAGTTTCTTATGACAGTGCCTGACAAGATACCTGATAAATACAACCGTATAGCTGAGATAGTAAAGAAAAAATATGGCTTACGGGTGCTCAAGTATAAAAGCCGTAGCCGTATTAAGAAAGAATACGGACGGGCATTGTTCCATCTTATCAATGAAGCTTACGACGGCCTGTATCAATATAGCCACCTTACCGAGCGTCAGATAGATTATTATATAGATATCTACCTTGGGCTGCTTAATCTTGACCTTGTGACTCTCATAGTTGATAAGGATAACAAACTGGTAGGAGTAGGTATTTCGATGCCTTCGATGAGCCGTGCGCTGCAGAAATCCAAGGGCCGTATGTTTCCATTCGGCTGGTGGCATCTGCTTAAGGGCCTGAAAGGAGCCAATGACCGTGTTGACCTGCTGCTTGTGGCCGTACATCCCAACTATCAGAATAAAGGTGTCAACGCCCTGTTGTTTCAGGACCTTATACCTTATTATCAGGCCAAAGGGTACGAGTATGCCGAGTCAAATCCTGAAATGGAGACAAACTCCAAGGTGCAGAGCCAATGGGAATATTTCGACTATCGTCAGCACCGCCGCCGCCGTTCGTTTGCCAAGAAACTCTGAGCCTTCTCCATGTCAACTGACAATCCTACTCCTATAGGAGCCGAAGCCGTTAAACCATACGATGCTCATGGTGCAAAGACCGCACAGGTTGAGGAGATGTTTGACTCCATAGCTCCGGCATACGATTTCATGAACACAGCCATGACTTTCGGACTGCATAGACATTGGCGCAATCGTGCTCTTGATATGGCAGCCGAGGCTTTACGTCGGAACGGCATTACGGTACCTGCTGAGGTACTCGATGTGGCCACAGGCACGGGAGACGTGGCTTTTGAGCTGGTGCACCGCTATCCGGAGGCACATATCACCGGTATCGATTTGTCGACCGGAATGCTTAATGTGGCCAGACGTAAACTTGCAGAACATCAGCATACAGCCCATGTAGATTTCGAAACAGGTGACTGTCTTGCCCTGCGTTGGGAATCCGATACGTTCGACCTTATCACAGTAGCCTACGGAGTACGCAATTTCGAGCGTCTCGGACAGGGATATGCCGAGATGACACGTGTATTGCGTCCCGGAGGAGTACTCTGCGTGGTGGAACTGTCACAGCCCGAGAACAGACTATGTCTGGCAGGTTACAATATCTATTCACGTCACCTCATACCACTTGTCGGCCGTCTTGTCAGCGGCGATTCACGAGCTTATACATACCTGCCTGAAAGTATAGCTGCTGCTCCCCAGCGTGCCGATATGACTGCCCTTATGGAACAGGCCGGCTTACAGCAGGCCGTATGGAAATCACTTACTTTCGGAGCCGTCACTATTTACACAGCTACCAAACCTCTATCAATTAACACACTCAGATGACACGCAAGCAATTCGAGATAATGGCTCCTGTCGGTAGTTTCGACAGTCTTGCAGCAGCTTTGCAGGCAGGAGCCGACGCCGTTTATTTCGGTATCGAAGGCCTTAACATGCGTTCACGTTCAAGCGCTAACTTCACTGCCGACGACATGGCCGATATTGTAGCGCAATGTCGTGCCTGCGGAGTAAAGACATATCTTACGGTCAATACTATCATCTATGATAACGATATGGAGCTTATGCGCACTATCATCGACCGCGCTTACGCTGCCGGTGTGACAGCCATAATAGCCTCCGATATGGCCGCAATACTCTACGCACGTTCCATAGGTCAGGAAGTACACATTTCGACTCAGGTTAACATCACCAATATTGAAGCCGTACGTTTCTATAGCCAGTGGGCTGACGTTATGGTACTTGCCCGCGAACTTAATATGGAGCAGGTGGCCGAAATACACCGTCGTATTGTAGCCGATGACATACGCGGACCGCATGGTGAGCTGATACGTCTGGAAATGTTCTGTCACGGTGCACTGTGTATGGCCGTAAGCGGTAAATGCTACATGAGTCTGCACCAGATGAATTCGTCTGCCAATCGCGGTGCCTGCAATCAGATATGCCGTCGCTCCTATACTGTCACCGATAATGAAACCGGTGAACAGCTTGCTATCGATAACAAATATATAATGAGTCCGAAAGATCTGAAGACAATCCATTTTCTCAACCGTATGGTCGAGGCCGGAGTAAGTGTCTTCAAGATTGAGGGACGTGCTCGCGGGCCGGAATATGTGCGCGAGACTGTCGAGGCTTATTCGGAAGCTTTGACAGCAATATGCGAGGGAACCTACACACCTGAACGTATAGCTGTCTGGGACGAACGTCTGGCACGTGTGTTTAATCGTGGTTTCTGGAACGGTTACTATCTTGGACAGCGTCTGGGCGAATGGAGCTCCAAATATGGTTCTTCGGCTACACGTGTGAAGGTGTACGCAGCTAAAATACTGCGTTATTTCCCTAACATCGGCGTCGGTGAATTTCGGCTTGAAGCCGGCTCGCTGAGTGTCGGCGACGAAGTGGTAATAACAGGGCCGACTACAGGAGCGCTTATATTCACAGTTACAGAACTCCGGGTTGACTTACATCCTGTGCAGACAGTCAATAAGGGTGATTTGTTCTCTATGCCTGTGCCTCAGAAAATACGTACCAGCGATCGTCTTTACCGCTGGGAACCTACAAAATTATAGAATACTACCTAATCTGAACATCATGGAAAAAAACATTGAATCGTATGAAGTGTCCTCTGATATAGAGGACAGCAAAAAGAAAAAAAAGACACTTGCACGCTTTATTCCGCCCGGCGTGCCGTGTCTGTTGTGTGTCACTCTTCTTTTCTGGTATTTAGGCCACGTAATGGGTGTTAGCAACATGCTCAACACCATAATGCACACAGCACATGACCTGCTGCTCAATACGGTATTCTATCTGATGGGTATCTGTGTTGTAACCGGGGCTATAGGACGCCTTTTCGTAGAGTTCGGTGTAGTGCGTCTGCTTGAGATGCTTCTGCGTCCGCTGATGCGTCCGTTGTTCAACCTGCCCGGTGTTGCTTCGCTCGGTGCGGTAATGACTTTCCTCAGCGATAACCCGGCTATTATTTCTCTCTCGCAGGACAAACGTTTCAGCCAGTATTTCAAAAAGTATCAATACATATCGCTTACTAATTTCGGTACTGCTTTCGGTATGGGCCTTCTTGTAATGGTCTTTATGATAGGACAGGGCTTCTTTGTAGCACCGCTCGTAGGACTATTCGGTGCCTTCTGCGGCTGTGTCGTATCCACTCGACTTATGCAGCGCTTTATCATACGCAGTTATCCACGTTATCGCGATGAACTTGTATCCGAAGCTGAAGCTATCGAGGCTGATCAGCGTCCGTCGGGTGAAAAGTCGATATTTATACGTGTGCTTAATTCATTGCTTGACGGTGGTCGCAGTGGTGTCGATGTTGGTATAGCTATCATTCCCGGTGTGCTCATTATATCTACCCTTGTCATGATACTGACTTTCGGTGCATCGGAGAGCGGTGCCTATACCGGTGCTGCTTACGAAGGTATAGAACTGTTACCGTGGCTGGCCCAGAAGATTGACCTTGTATTCTATATACTTTTCGGCTTTAACGACCCCCACCTTGTAGCTTTCCCAATCACCGCCCTCGGTGCTGTCGGTGCAGCTCTCGGTCTGATACCGAATTTTATGAGTCAGGGCTGGATTGACGGTAATGCTATAGCTGTTTTCACTGCCATAGGTATGTGCTGGAGCGGTTATCTGAGTACACACACCGCAATGCTTGATTCTATGGGTTATCGTGAGCTTACTCCCAAAGCTATCGGTGCACATACCATCGGTGGCCTTGTGGCAGCGATAGTGGCACATTGGGTATTTACGCTTGTCAGTATGCTGATGTAACAGATAGAATCAATAAATATGACTATATAAATCGGGCCAGCCTTATGAAGCTGGCCCGGTTTATATTCACTCGGTTTCTGAATCCTTGTTACGGCGCTCGGCAAAACGGTCTTTATCACGTAGTGTCTTTTTTCGTAAAGACTCTTCGAGCGCGCTCTGAAGATCTGTCCCTGTCTGATTGGCAAGACAGATAATTACCCACAGCACATCGGCAAGTTCTTCACTTAACGAGTGTTTCAGATCGCCTTTTTTAGCTATCTGTTCGCCGTATGTACGGGCTATGACACGGGCTAACTCACCGACTTCCTCAGTGAGCAGAACCATATTAGTAAGTTCGGAGAAGTAGCCCCCGCCGACTTCACGTATCCAACGGTCTACTGCCTGCTGTGCTTCTCTCATAATATCTCGCCTTCAACCGGTATATCCTCGTCAGTAGGGAGTACAGGTTCTGCGGCATCCGGGCGCACAGCTTTGGCAAGCTCTACAAATTGTTCGACTCCGAGGCGTTCAGGACGTAATGCCATAATTTCGGACTGAAGTATCGGACTACCGGCAGGTATAAGCCCAGCCAGCGAATTGCGCAAGGTCTTACGACGTTGACCGAAAGCTGTCTTCACTACGGTCTTAAACAGACGTTCGTCACAGCCCAGAGAAGTACGCGAGTTGCGTGTCAGACGTAGTACACCACTCTCAACCTTCGGAGCCGGCGAGAATACCTGCGGACCGACGTTAAACAGATATTCACAGTCATACCAAGCCTGTAGCAACACCGACAGTATCCCGTAAACTTTACCTCCCGGCTTAGCACAAATACGTTGAGCTACCTCTTTCTGAAGCATACCGGCTACTACGGGTATTTTTTCTTTATACTCAAGAACCTTGAAGAATATCTGTGAGGAAATATTATATGGGTAGTTGCCTATCAAGGCGAACTGACCTTCATATATATCATCGAGATTCATCTTCAGGAAGTCACCTTCTATAACATCAAGAGCAGGATATGCTTTTGATAGATAGCGTACGCTTTCAGCATCAAGTTCGACGCATTTAAGCAGACGGTTGGTCTCAAGTAGAAATTGTGACAATACTCCCATACCCGGTCCTATCTCAAGTATTGGAATTTCGCCCCACTGTGAGGCCGACAACGGTAGATTGACTTCAGCGATAGTGTCGGCTATACGATGAGCGATACCTAAATCGGTAAGGAAATGCTGTCCTAACGATTTCTTGGCTTTGACTTGTTTAGGCATAATATATAGTTTTTATATGTTTCTATATTCTTAACAACCGTATACCCCTATATTATTACCTTGTAATAGATTTCTAAACCATTCTACAGAGATTTACAAAGATTATAAAACAAAATACAGAGAAAATAAGTACAGTATAAAAATGCTCAAGGCGCCTGTCCTCACGGATTGGCGCCTTGTGTGTTTTCCATAATACTTTCTAACTAACCTAACATCATGAAACGATTTTCTGTACTTATAACATTGCGAAGAGAAAAAAGGTTTTAAGAAAGTTGAAAAAATAATGAAAAATTTTTCGTTGAACCGTACAAATTAAGAAATAACAGATACTCAGCCACAGATAAAGCCCTGATAAATCTTTTCGGGAATGCCGGAAGACCAAAAGATAAAAAAGAGGAGGTTATTGATATGCTGAAAGGAATGTCAACCGAGGAAATTGCCGCTATCATGCAAGCCATCAACAAATAATCATTATTTTTGTCGTTATTTATATATCTATGGAAATCTCAAAATTAAATATACAATCGGAGCAACATTTGGTAGATGATTTGCACGCTGAAAAATACTTAAAAGAGGTGAATCTTATTCTGTAAGTGGTCGAGTATGTTCCTATTAAAGTTTCTGGTATATTTCCTAATAACATTCCTAATATATTTCCTAATAACGTTCGCTCTAAATATCCTCAAATCTTAGTATTATCGAAAGAATTGGCAGTAACAAATCCGGCTATTAGAAAGTAAAAAGGTTTCCGACTGGTTTATAGCAGTAATCTCAGAAAAATTTGCTAATTTTACAACTAAGTAATGCGAATCTGAAAATGACCAGTCAGAAACAAAAAGACATACGGCGAGAGCCAAAAACATTTGAAAACATCCTCGTAGTCGTTACAGGCTTTGGTCGGCCTTCAGATGCTACATGGGGTGTTCTTTTTTGTTAGAATGGAAATTATAGATAATATAAACAAGACGTTAAAAGACGATATGATGACCACCTTGCGCTTTGGCTCAAAGGTGTCAATCGCTGCGTCAAGTTTCTCTATCTATGCTTTCCAAGAGT
>CAMWVA010000068.1 GCA_947177575.1 uncultured Porphyromonadaceae bacterium
AGTGCCATTGGAGAGTATTTGGAGTTAGTATAGAAACATTCATATTCCTTGCTTGCATCAATTGTGAAAAAATCATAGCTTGAACCGGCATGATGCGTAACAAGGTTTATCCGGAATGGTTCTTCAAGAGAGTCAATAGTCTTTTCTATTGCAATAGCGGCGTCAGGACAATTATTACAAGATTCGTTTGAAAAATCTTCCAAAAGTACGTTGCGTTGTAGGAAAGGTGTTTCAGCAACTGCCAGACTTACTTTGCCCGTAGGGAAAGTTGTCAGCGTTTCATTTTCTATAGCAGAGACACTGACAGTAGCAAGTTGGGACTCACATACTCCGTCAAGAGGTAACCGGATAAAGAAACTGCCTTTCTCCCTGGGGTTGATAAGTGGGGTAGCAGACTCTGCTTCAATATCTCCTGAGTGATGGCTGACAGTATATGATATATGGCTGAACGGTAGGATTCCGGTATTGATGAAGTTTACCCGCAGATAAGCGTTTGTTCCTGTTTCCACTACAGGATACTCAGCAGTGACGGATGTTATTTCCATGTTGTAGCCTGCGAGGTTAGAGCCTTCTATCCCTGCTTCCACACATAATGCACCGGGATATTCAGAAGTAATATCATTCCAGCCCGTACCATTGTCGAGCCAAAGAGGGAATGAGCCGTTATCGGTATAGACAGGTATTACATTACATTTGGAAGGTTGTGAGAAGGTGTATCCGATATACAGAGGTTGGCCGTCTATAGGGAGGGGACTATCAAGTTCCACCTCATTCCACCCGCTCTTAAGATTGTTTTTGGTTACTGTTAAGCTACGTATGGGCTCTTTGTCAAGGCCGTTGGCAATCCATACTGTTACCTCATTGAGTTTAAGTTTGGATACAAGTCCGAATCTGAGAGTAGTGATGCTGTTGTCGGAAAGTGGAGATAACTCCTCGGCAGAAAATAATGTTGCCACACTCACTGTCGCCTCACCTTCTATTACCGGTGACGCATTAGTAGGCAATTCCCCTTGACAATGGCTTAGCCAATACTTTTGGGCATTAATTGACCATGTTGTCAAGAGACTTGTCAGAAGAATAAACAGACGTAGGTAAGATTGAATCATATACTAACTTTTTGATTGTGGCACAAAGTTAATAATATGATAATCTATTTTATCTTATTTTTGATTTGAAGATGTTTTGGTTTCGGAATACGCTACAACTAATAAATTGACATTGTTGAGAGTCAATTATTTATGAATTTTGACCTTTATTTCTTTTTTCAATACTTATTCTACGATAGTCATTGGGTGTAAGTCCTGTGACACGCTTAAAAGCAGTAGAGAAAGTGCTTCGGCTTTTAAACCCTACGCTTTCTCCGATAGCTTCGATAGTGAGATTGGCATATTGGGTATCTGAACCGTCAAGCCTTCTCATTGCCTCACGTACCCGTGTCTCTGCAAGGAGAGCCGGGAAGCCTCCTTCTTTCATTTCCGCAAGGGCACCGGAGATATAGCGAGTGTTAGTATCACATAATGTTGCCAATCTGGAAGAGTTGAAAGTGGGTAAGAAGACTTCATCACTTTCCATAATGTTAAGAATTTTTTTGCGCAGCTCAACCATAAAGTCTGACCCCGACATTAACTTTCCATTCTCTCTGAATGCTCCTTCGGTTGTGGCAGTTTCTGTTGAGGTACCTGTATCGTGAAGCTCCAGAAGTTCACGGTTACGCATATAAAGCTCAACATTACGCGAATGAAGCTGGCGGTTTTTTATTACAATTGCAGCTAAAAGAGCTAATACAATAGCTAAGGCAATGCAGATGCCGGTCAGTATGCGTCGCTGGAATATCTGAGCGTCTGTCATTCGGGTTATTTCAGAAGCGAATGCCTGTCTTTCATGCGAGGCTTTAAGGTCTTTTACCTCCATCATTTTCCTTGCCGTAGAAATGGAATCGTTCATTTCAAGGTAACATATTTTATAATGTTGGGCTGAATCAAATATTTGAGCTTCATTATAATATTTTGATATACGTAGGTAAGCCATTGATTCTACATCAGGGTTGTATTGCATTGCTGAATCGCGTACCATTTGTTTCAATTGATTTGCTGCCGGTATGGGTTTACCTTCATGTTGAAGAATGCGCGAAATCATGTAGTCTGCGTTATACCTGTAACGTTCTCCCTTATTTACATTGACTAATGAGTCTTTGGCAAGATTAAGCCAATGGATTGCCTCTTTAGGAGAAGCCTCAACACTTTTTAACGCACGATATACATTTCTGACGTATGGAGTGACAGAATTTGAAAGAGGGAGTGAATCTACAGGAAATGCATGCAGTTCTGTTTTCATCCCCTGTAGATCATCTTTTTCGTAAAAATATATATCTACTAAGTCAACAAAGGCGGCAATGAGCTGATTGTTATATTGATTTTGAAGAGCTGTATTGAAAGCGCGGCGATAAAGCTGGGCTGCTTCGTCAAAATCTTTATTAAGAGAGTATATGCTGCCTAAATTAATATCGTTGATGCATTGAATATGAGTGTAACCGTAAGTAGTAGCAAGCTCATTAGAAGAAGTGATGGCAGAGTAGGCAGCAGGATAATCATTAAAATAAAAGATTTGTACATACCCGATGTTACTTAATGCCTTTGCACAAATACTTCGGTCTTTCTCAGTCAGATTTGGTGAATTATATCCTTGTGACGCGAGTATGAAATAGGCTATAGCACTGTCAGGGATATTCTCATGAATAAAAGAGGTGCCTTTCTCCAAAAGAGTTGCTCTGTCAATCGATTTATTAGCTTCGAAGAATGCTTTGGGTTCAGCATTCAGTTTGAGCACACATATCACAAAGACGGCAGTCATACAGATGATAAGAAGCATGACATACCGTATTATTTTTCGATCTTTCAAGAGAGTCTTTAGAAAATGTGCCATCGGGGATTTTTTATAGAAGTTGGTGTTACTCCAACTTCTACCGCAAAGTTACAACATAAAACCGATAACAATGATAATTTAGATATGTTTTAAAATATTTAATGTAATTACATCTATTTTCCAATATTACCTGTCGTATGGGTGGTTATTCGGTGGGGACTACGTAGACGTAGGCGCCGAGGTCAGGGGCACCGGCTGACAGTCGTGGCAGACCGTCGATGTCGGTAAGGGTCGGTTCGGCCACTAAAGCCGGGTCGCCGGCAGCTATAGCCGGTGAGTCAGGCCGTAGGTGGTAATTGAAGTAATAGTCCTCACGTACTGTGTAAAAGAGCGGGTCTTTGTCCCAGAGACAGGAGATGAAGTGTTCGTCGTCATTACCTTTCTCTCTGAGCAACACGTAACGCATATATACGTTGGTGTCAGCAAGGTCAGACTCATTAATTGAAGAACGCATACCGTATAATATACAGTTGCCGAATGTCGCCTGCATCAGCGGAGCCGGATTGCCGATACGGTCATCAGGAAACAGATGTGAGAGTGACAGTAACGCTTCTCCGGAACCTGAGAAAAGGTAATAGTTGGAGATTGTGCACTGACTGAAGTCATGACTGCCTCCGGTAAGCGACACTACAGCATTGGCCGCTTCCGAGAAGCACACTCCGTAGGCGTTGACACGGGCATATTGCGAAGTCAGTACTGACCCTTGAGAGTTATGCAGCCAGCTATTGACAAGAGTAAGGCGTGTCCGGTCGTCAAATGTACACGAATCTACTGTCAGCCCTTCGACGGTTGATTGCATCTGAACGTACTCCATACGGTTATCGAATGACCCCGGTGCTATCTGTACGCCTCGCCACTGTCCGGCAAGGATAGCATAAGGTACTCCCGGCAGCACATCATCAAGTCTGTCGCCGCGAAATTGCACCAGACGTCCCGGTTCGCCTATTGCTTCGATACGCCCGTGAATTATGAGTTTTGCCTTGTCGTGGAATAACAGACGTGTACCCGGTCCGGCATATAGTGTAGCGCCGGAGGCGACAACCAATGAATCAGTTATAACGTAAGGTACGGAATCGTTGAAATGAGTATCTTCGTTCAGAACGACACCACGCAGCCGGGTTACATTCTGACCGTATGCTTCGACTTCGACTTCCTGCATCACGCCGTTGGTGACAAACTGCAGCTGGTCATTGGTAAGCTGAGGCTCCTTATGTGACGATTCAGGAAGATGACATTCGATGAATACATATATAGAATCTCCGCCGCGAATCTCGACATCGCTGAAAGTCTCACCGCTCATACCGTCAACGTTGAGTGAAAATTCGGTATTCTGCTGGGCAAAACGTATCGAAGATATGTTGATAGCCTTTTTCGCACGGTTAAACACCAACAGACGTGCTGTCGGTGTACCCTGTCCGGTAAAGACTGTGTCGAAGCTTACGGTGTCGGTCGAAAACGTCAGATGGTCGTCAGGAGATGTGGAAAAGTCGTCGGAGATACAGGCCGTCATAGCGAGGCCTATCAGAGCGCATATAATGGTGATAAGGAAATAACGTGCTTTATTCATTGTCGGGCTATTATTTATTCTTTGACTGTCTGGCTGTACGCTGTGCATGGATTACGTGTTTAACCCGTGCCAGCGGATTGCGTATATTAGCTTTGCGTACTGTAGCGGCTATGTCGGAGAGATGCTTACGTTCTATTATGCGGGGATAACGTTTCAACTCTGCGGAAAGGTCGGAGAGTAACAGTGCCGTACCATCGCCGCGTGAGGATATATTCAGACTTTCGGCATCAGTGAAGACTACTATGGGTATAAACCATTGAGCCGGTAATTGCCTGAGCAGATTACGCAGATGGCGTACATGGGAGGCATTTTGCATCAGCGGATTATAAAAGTCATGTTTGTAAGTGGCAGCTGTCTGTCTCCAGTATCTGCTTTGTCCGTTACCCTGTATTGTGCCGTAGTGACTTTTCGTCTCTATGACAAATATACCTTTTGTCGATATCAGAAGGTGGTCAATCTGTGTAGTATGCCCTCCGGCAGTCGGCAAAAGAAGATCATGAAACGGTATGTTGGCGTTATTTTTTATACCGTCAAGCAGATGCTGTACTTTACGCTCTCCCTCACGTCCGTGACGAAGACGCGGGAGCAGCACTAACAGTATGTAGGCTAACGTGCCGGCTGCAAGCAGTCCGACAGCTATAAGTAACCATACTGTCATAGAGAGTGATGTAAGAGTGGGCCACATTCGGAAGATGATAAGTAACTGAATATTTACGTTTGTATCAAATATACTTTTATCACTGATATAAGAACGTCAGAAAGTGGTATGTTATTGAAAGGTGCAGACTCATCTGACTAAAAAAACAGTTACTGTGTAAACCTATGGCCTTGTAATCAATCTAATAAAAAGGCGCTTTGCGCCCGACAGGCACTGTAAAGAAGCGCTGTGATTCGGTGTCCGGTCATGTAACCTCATACAGCTTAAAAATTTATGAAGTATATGCTGATTGCCGGAGAGGCATCCGGCGATATTCATGCAGCCGATGTGATAACGGCTATAAGAAAACTCGACGACCAGGCACAGATACGTTTTTTAGGCGGCGACCTTATGGCTAAGGCTGCCCGCCGACGTCCGGAAGTACATTATGACCAGATGAATGTCATGGGCTTCAGTGAAGTGCTGCGCAAGCTGCCTCAGCTCTGGCGCAATCTGAAAGCTGCGAAACAGTTGCTTGCTGATTTTCGTCCTGATGTACTCATACTGGTCGATTATCCTGGTTTCAACCTGAAAATGGCCAAATATGCCAAATCGCTCGGTATACGTGTCGATTACTATATTTCTCCCAAGGTCTGGGCATGGAAAGAATACCGCGTGAAGCGCATAAAGAAGTATGTCGACAACATGTATTCCATCTTACCTTTTGAAGTACCGTTCTATGCCGGTCACGGCTATAAAGTGACATACGTCGGTAATCCGTCGGTGCAGGAGATGGACTATGCTTTAGGGCATCTGCCTCCCAAACGGCATTTTGTCGAGCGTCAGGGACTGGCTGATTTAGAACGTCCGATAGTGGCATTACTGCCCGGTTCGCGTAAGGGTGAGATACGCAACAATCTTCCGATTATGCTTGAGGCCGTAAAGCGTTTCCCGACCTGTCAGTATGTTGTCGCTGCCGCTCCGGCTATCAGCGAGAAGTTTTACCGTGAAGTGGCTCAGGACCCCGGTCTGCAGGTGGTATTCGGCTGTACACCTACATTATTGAAATATTCGCAGGCGGCTCTTGTAACGTCGGGAACAGCTACTCTTGAAACAGCTTTGATAGGCACTCCTCAGGTAGTGTGCTATCGGGCCAACGGCAGTAAACTGTCATATAAGATAATGGAGAAGCTGCTGAAAGTGAAGTACGTATCTCTGCCTAATCTTATAGTCAACAATTCGGTTGTGCCTGAACTGCTGCTGCATAACTGCACACCGGCACAGGTGGCCCGCGAACTGGCACCGTTGCTTCAGCCTTCGCCGCGTCGCGAATGGCAGGTAGGAGGGTATAAGAATATGCGCCGCAGATTAGGCAATTCCTTAGCAGCTGACTACACGGCTGAACTGATAGTTGATTCTCTGCGTAACGCCGGTGTGCCGCAGTGTATCTCGGAAGATCCTGACCCTGATATGCCGGAACCCAGACCCAAGAAACGTAAGCGTAAGAAGCCGAAACAGAAACCTACCCAGATGCATAGTGACTCTGAAACGACTGAAGACAACAAATCTTCACAGTCACAGGGACAGTCGAATACGGATTTACCATCAACACAGGACAATGAGCCGTCTGAGGCTTCACGGAGTGAAAACAACGGTTTCTCGTCTCGGCATAAACATGGTAAACATCGTCATCATAAAGAAACTCCTGATACGGGCGATGAAGAAAAATAAGGTTAAGTATCGGCTTTTTTTCGTAAATTTGCAACTTCCTCAAAATAGATATTATCCTACAAATGGACAAAGAAAACAAGAAATTCAAACGTACGCTGATAACTTCAGCACTTCCATACGCTAACGGCCCGGTGCACATCGGTCATCTTGCCGGTGTCTATGTGCCGGCCGACATATATGCGCGCTATCTGCGTCTCAAAGGTGAGGAAGTGATGTTTATCGGCGGCAGCGACGAACACGGTGTGCCTATCACTATCAAGGCTAAGGCCGAAGGTGTGACACCGCAGGATATTGTGGACCGTTATCACAACATAATCAAAGACTCGTTCGAGCAACTCGGTATCTCGTTTGATGTTTACGGACGTACCACTTCCGAAACTCATCGCCGCACTGCTTCGGAGTTTTTCCGTCGTCTCTACGACAAGGGTGAGTTTGTTGAGAAGACTTCGATGCAGCTTTATGATGAACAGGCCAATCAGTTTCTTGCTGACCGTTATGTGGTAGGTACCTGTCCTCACTGCGGTAACGAACGTGCTTACGGAGACCAGTGTGAGGCTTGCGGTACCTCGCTCAATGCCACTGACCTTATAAATCCCCGTTCGGCTATAACAGGTAATGTGCCTGTGATGCGTGAAACAAGTCACTGGTATCTGCCGCTTGACAAGTGGGAACCGCGTCTGCGCAAATGGATACTTGAGGACCACAAGGAATGGAAGACCAACGTCTACGGTCAGTGTAAGTCATGGCTTGACATGGGTCTGCAACCCCGTGCCGTGAGCCGTGATCTTGACTGGGGTATTCCCGTGCCTGTGGAGGGTGCCGAAGGTAAGGTGCTTTATGTATGGTTTGACGCTCCGATAGGTTACATCTCAAACACTATAGATGTGGCTCCCGATTCGTGGGAGAAGTGGTGGAAAGACCCGGAGACCCGTATGCTACACTTCATCGGTAAGGACAATATTGTATTCCATTGTATTGTGTTCCCTGCCATGCTTATGGCTGACGGTACGTATAATCTGCCTGATAATGTGCCGGCCAACGAATTTCTGAATCTTGAGGACGATAAGATTTCGACTTCGCGCAACTGGGCCGTATGGCTGCATGAATATCTTCAGGAGTTGCCTGGTAAGCAGGATGTGCTTCGCTATGTCCTGACCGCCAATGCCCCTGAGACAAAGGATAACAATTTCACTTGGAAAGATTTTCAGGCACGTAATAATTCCGAACTTGTAGCTATCTTAGGCAATTTCGTCAACCGTGCTATGGTGCTTGTCCACAAGTATTTTGACGGTGTTGTGCCTGTATGCGGCGAACTTACCGAAGCTGACCGCAACGTAATGGAAGAAGTACGCAAGGCAGTCGAGGCCGAAGGTACCTGCATGGATGCTTTCAAGTTCCGCGAGGCTCTTAAGGAAGCTATGAATATAGCCCGTGCCGGTAACAAGTATCTCGCTGATACCGAACCTTGGAAACTGGCTAAGACCGATATGGAGCGCGTAGGCACTATTCTTAATATTGCCATACAGATATGTGCTAACTTAGCTGTAGCTTTCGAACCTTTCATGCCTTTCATGGGTGCTGACCTTGCCGCTCAGCTTCATCTTGAACATCTGAGCTGGGATATGCTCGGCCGTTTTGACCTTGTGAAAGCCGGTGACACCATTGACAAGCCTCATCTGCTGTTCGAGAAGATAGAAGACAGTGTTGTGGAAGCGCAGGTCAACAAACTGTTAGCTACTAAGGAAGCTAATCAGTTGGCACAGTGGAAACCTGCCGAGGTTAAGGATAACGTTGAGTTCGAGACTTTCGAACGTATGGATATACGCGTCGGACGTGTTGTAGAGTGTGATAAGGTACCTAAGGCCGATAAACTTCTGCGTCTGCGTATAGACGACGGTATGGGTGGCCGTACCATAGTCAGCGGTATAGCTAAATACTATAAGCCCGAAGACCTCGTAGGTCAGGAGGTATGCTTTATGGCTAATTTTGCTCCGCGTAAGTTGCGTGGCATAGAGAGTCAGGGCATGGTGCTTAGTGCTGTCGATGCCGACGGCCGTCTTGTAGTGATAGGCCCTAACGGTGATGTCCGTCCCGGTTCATCGGTAGGCTGAATTTATCTCAAATCGGATACATAAACGGTGCCAATGGTCTCAGACCATTGGCACCGTTTATGTATCCGATTTGAGATAATGATTATCTTTTCTCAAAACGTGCGTAGTCGGTGAGTGTCATATCGCCTTCTTCCATGAGAGTCTGATGGAAAGCGAAAGCCGAACGCAGACTGTGAGGAGTGTGAACACCTTTGCCCTCGCAGAGTTTGAGGTAATCCCAGAGAAGTTGTTTGTACATGGGGTGAGCACAGTTCTCGATGATAGTGTGAGCACGCTGACGCGGGTCTTTGCCACGAAGGTCTGCTACGCCCTGTTCTGTAACAAGAATCTTAACCGAGTGCTCGCTGTGGTCAACATGCGATACCATAGGAACGATAGCCGAAATCTTGCCACCTTTCTGGATAGAAGGACAAGAGAATATCGACAGATAAGCGTTGCGGCAGAAGTCAGCCGAACCGCCGATACCGTTCATCATCTTAGTGCCGAGTACATGTGTAGAGTTGACGTTACCGAATATGTCAGCCTCAAGAGCGGTATTCATAGCGATAAGACCGAGTCGGCGTACAACCTCGGGAGAGTTGGATATTTCACCCGGACGCATGAGTATCTTATCACGGAAGAAGTCGATGTTGTCCATGAAGTGTGTCATGGCATCATCCGAGAAAGTCAGTGCGCAGGTAGAAGCAAACTTACATTTGCCTTCTTCCATAAGGGTCATTACGGCGTCCTGTATAACCTCGGTGTACATTTCGAACTGAGGAATATCAGGATTCTCACCCAGACCGTAGAGCACGGCGTTAGCTACGTTGCCGACACCTGACTGTATAGGAAGGAACTCCTTAGGCATCTTGCCTTCGCGAAGCTGTGAAGCGAGGAAGTTGCAGACATTCTCACCAATACGGTGTGTCGTCTCGTCAGAAGCATGGAACGGTTTGATGCTCTCAGAAGCGTTAGAAGGTACGATACCGATAATCTTCTTGGGATCGATCTTGATAACGGTGCTGCCGATGCGGTCAGAGGGCTTATAGATAGGAATTTCGCGACGGTGAGGAGGATCCAGAGGCACATAATTGTCATGGAAGCCGCGGAATGAAGTCTTATAGAAAGAGCTGTATTCGATTATGACTTTCTTAGCCATCATAGCCAGAGTAGGACTCATACCTAAACCGGCGCCAAGGATAAACTCGCCGTTGGGAGTCATCTCTGTCACTTCGATTATGGCTACATCTATATCGCCGAAGAAGCCGTAGCGCAGATCCTGCGATACATGGCTCAGATGGGCGTCGAAGTAGTGTATCTCGCCGTCGTTGAGAGCTTTGCGCGAATCGGGATGTCCCTGATAGGGAGTACGGATGTTGATTGCGTTGGCACGGGCCAGCTCACCGTCGACATGATCATTGGTCGAGGCACCCGTAAACATGTTGATTTTGAATGGTTCGCCTTTTTCATGGAGCTCACGGGCACGCTTGGCCAGAGCCACTGTTACAACTTTAGGAGTACCGGAGGCAGTGAAGCCCGAGAAGCCTACGTTGTCGCCATTTTTAATATAGCTGGCAGCCTCTTCTGCAGTAATAAAAGGGATGCTCATTTGTAGCGTTTAGATTTAAGTGGTAATTTTGCGCAAATTTAATCATTAAATTCCGACATGCAATAATATGGAGCCGTTTTTTTTGCCGAATAACGATAAAAACTGCACTTCTTTGAAGAAAGTGCGCATTGAGACTTACGGGTGCCAGATGAATGTGGCCGATTCGGAAGTAGTGGCTTCGATGATGGGTATGGCCGGCTATGAGACTACCGAACATGATGACGAAGCCGCTGCCGTGCTGATAAACACCTGCTCGATACGCGACAATGCCGAACAGAAAATCTATGGCCGTCTGAACTACTGGAACTCCCTGCGCCGGCGTCTGGGCCGCAACATAATCATAGGTGTGATAGGCTGTATGGCCGAACGTCTTAAACATAAGCTTATTGACGATTACGGTGTCGATATCGTGGCCGGTCCTGACGCTTATCTGGATCTTCCTTCACTTGTAGGAGCAGCCGAACAAGGCCAGAAAGCCATCAATATCGACCTTTCCACTACCGAGACTTACCGTGATGTATTGCCGCGACGTCTCGGAGCCAATAAAGTAAGCGGATTTATCTCGATAATGCGTGGGTGCAATAATTTCTGTTCTTACTGCATTGTGCCCTACACAAGAGGACGTGAGCGTTCGCGTGAGCCTGAAAGCATACTGCACGAACTCGATGACCTGCGTCGTCGCGGGTTCCGCGAGGTAACTCTGTTAGGTCAGAATGTCAACAGTTACCGTTATGAAGCACCTGACGGAACAGTGACCGACTTCCCGGCGCTTTTAGAGATTGTGGCCGAAGCTGCGCCTGATATGCGTGTGCGTTTCACCACATCGCATCCCAAGGACATGAGTGACGAGACACTTCATGCTATGGCGCGTCATGTCAATATAGCGCGTCATATACACCTGCCTGTTCAGAGCGGCAGTAATTCTGTACTGCACGATATGAACCGCAAGTACACACGCGAATGGTATCTGGACCGTGTGGCAGCAATACGCCGTATTCTGCCTGACGCCGGACTTTCGACCGATATGTTCACAGGATTTCATAACGAAAGTGAGGAGGATTTCGCACAGACGCTTCAGCTGATGCGGGAAGCCGGTTTTGACTCGGCCTTTATGTTTAAGTATTCGGAACGCCCCGGTACTTTTGCCTCAAAACATCTTGCTGACAACGTACCTGAAGAGGTCAAAATCGAACGTCTTAACCGTATGATAGCTCTGCAGAACGAACTGTCTCTCGAATCCAATCTGCGTGATGTGGGTAAGGAATTCGAGGTGCTTGTCGAAGGTAAATCTAAGCGCAGTGATGAAGAAGTGTTCGGACGCACATCGCAGAATAAGGTAGTGGTATTCGCACGCCGTAGTAAAGACGGTAGCGAACACCGTCCGGGTGATTTCGTAAAGGTCCGCGTGCTGTCTGCTACTTCGGCCACACTTCGGGGTGAGGAAATCTAATTCTAAACCAAATATCTCTCATAATTATGTTCAAGCTAATCAAACGTAGTCTTGTAGCGCTTTTAGCGTTACTCGGTATCGGTGCTGTACGTGGCGAAACACAGCAGGACCCGCGTCAGCTTACTATCTATCAGGTGATGGTGGCGTCATTTCAACATGCTGATGACGGCGCGCCCGGTTATACCGCTATGTGGGGTCCGGACGGACACCGTAAGAACGGTAATATCAAGGGTGTCACTGCTGCTCTTGACCATATAAAGGCTTTAGGTGCCAATGCTATATGGCTGACACCTATCTTTGACAGTACCTCGGCCAGCGGCGGTGAGAAACTTCAGGCTACCGGTTATTTTACTAATAACTTCTTTGCCGTTGACCCTAATTTCGGTACTGAGGATGATTTGCGGGAATTGGTACGTGAGGCTCACGCACGCGGTATGTATGTGATACTTGACGGTGTGTTCGGTCATCACGGCGGAGTGACCGAACCGTCGCCTTCGGGTTACACCCTCGATGTGGAGTGGGTAGACAGTGATCGCGGTCCTGAGGGTGGTCAGGGTAATATACGTTATCCCGGCTCGCTTGACTATATCAAGGAAGTGGCCACTTACTGGATAGATAACTTTGACATCGATGGCTGGCGTCTTGACCAGGCTTATCAAGCTACCCAGAACGGTGTCAATTACTGGAATGAAATACGTGGCGCTGTCGAGGACTTGACTGCCAAACGCCGCAAAGATGGCGAACGCTGGGGTACACTCGGATATATGGTAGGCGAGGACTGGGGCACAGCCGACGTCATCAATCGTGGTGTTTATCGTGACGGCGGTCTGCTGAGTGCTTTTGATTTCGACGGTAAGGAACTTATAAGCGGTCCGATGCAGGACCCTTCACAGCCGGGACTTGCCAACGGCTGGGACGATGTTGTGACTATCTATTCCGTTCCTACGCTGCGCGGTTATCTCAACGATTCGGTCATGCCTAATCTCTATCTGAGCAATCATGACGGTTATCGTCTGGGCGATCATTTTGCTGACAACGATGCTGACCGCTGGCGTCAGATGAAACTGCGCCATGCCATACTTGCCGGTTACTCAGGACCGATTACCCTATACTACGGTGATGAATACGGCGACCTCAGCCGTGACACCGAAGGCGGTCAGAAAGATAATATCGCCCGTACTACTGGTCATCTTGAACCGCGCACACCCGAAGAGGCCGACCTTCGTGATTATGTGGCCTACGTTATGACATTGCGCCAGAATAACCCCGCTCTGTGGCGCGGCACTTCCAACTTTGCCCATATATCTTCTCCCGATGGACCCGACATACTTCAGGTCACTAAGACCGACCCTGAAACCGGCAACTCTGTCCTCATCATTTTCTCTGACAGTGACGCGGATGTAGAAACACCTGTCGGTACAGTTCATGTCGAGCGACTTGTGCCGCGCTTCGTTCTGCTGAAATGAGTTTCTCCGATTACTCCGATTTCTCCGAGTAATCGGAATTATCGGAGCTATCGGAGTTATCGGAGTTATCGGAACAATCGGAACAATCGGAATAGTCGGAACAATCGGAATAGTCGGAGCAATCGGAATAGTCGGAGCAATCGGAATAATCAGAGAAATCCGATAAATCTGATAGCTCCGACAATTCGGATACCTCGGATAATTCCGATAGCTCCGACAATTCGGATACCTCGGATAATTCCGATAGCTCCGATAATTCGGAGAAATCCGATAATTCCGATAACTCGGAGAAATCGGATACCTCGGAGAAATCCGATTTAACTTTAACGCGGAGTGATGGTGAAGGTAATAGAGCCGTGAGTGTCACCGGCGCCTTTCTTGGCACTCCATGTGGCCTGCCGAGCGGCCTGCTCACAGGCACGACGTATGGAAGCGTCGGCCGAGCCGGTGGCGGAAGCTGAGATTACTTTGCCTTCTTCGTTAACAATAACCTCTACTTTAACGACAGTCTTGTGGCGCAGACTGACATCAGGCTTCGGGCAGCCGTTGAATGTGCGCCCTCGTACACTGCCCTGTATGCCCACACCGTCACCGCCTGCACCGCTGTTGCTGTTTTTTCCGGTTTCGGTACCGTTGCGCGGTGCGAATCCTTTGGCTACACTTGAAGTCACTTTAGCCTTTTCCTTATCAGTAGCGGTAGGAGTAGTGGCTTTGACAGGACTTTCTTTTTTCTGTGTTATCGGTTTTTCGACCGGAGGGGCAGGTTTGGGATTCTCATCTTTGACGATGAGTTCGGTATGGTCTTCGGGTGCCGGTTCCGGCTGGCCCTTGAACGAAGGAGCAGGAGCATCGTTGACAACGGCTTTTTCCTCACCTAAATCTAGGAGTTCAGGCTCTACAAACAGTTCTTCCTCTTCCTCGGGTATCATCATTTCAGCCGGAGTGCTTTCCGCAGTCAGGGGTGGATAGAATACAAGCCGTCCGCCGACCAGAAACAGAGCTATGAACACCATTATCAATAGTGTCAGCCCCATAGCTATCAGCCGGTCTTTTTTTTCGCGTGCGGTGCTCATTTTACTGTTGGGAAGCGGATTGTGGAACGGACTGTGCTGCGCGTGTGGCTAATACTATGTGCAGATGTCGGCGTGCCGCCATGTCAAGGACTTCGATGACACGAGCGTAGGCTACTGTGCTGTCGGCATACAGGGCTACTGCACGTGTGGAATCCATCTGCTGTATAAGCGAAAGTTTATTCATAAGTTCATCACGCTGTAGCTGCTGAGGCAGAGTGTTCTCAACCGATACCGAGTCATTGCGGTCTACTACTAAATGATAGTTGGAATCGGCATCTATGTAGACTTCGGTGACCGGTTTGAGTGATGCCTGCTCACTGCTCTGCGGCAGATTGACATCTATAGCGGCCGGGAAAATGATAGTCGAGGTCACCATAAAGAATATCAGAAGCAGGAAGATTATATCAGTCATCGACGACATCGAGAATGTGTCGAGTGGGGCGAAAGTTTTCTTTAGTGCCATGCTTGGGTAGTTTCAGAGAGTATTGCACGGGTTCGGCCCGCGTATCTTACATGGAAGGCTCGTTGAGAAGGTCCATGAACTCCATTGATTTCTGCTCGAGAGAGTTCATGATGCGGTTGACCTTGGCTACAAGCACATTATAGGCGAACAGGGCTACGATACCCACGATAAGACCTGCCACAGTGGTGACAAGTGCCTGATATATGCCTGATGATAGAACAGTGATGTTGGCTGCCGAGCCGGCGCTTGCAAGTGAGAAGAAGGCTTCGATCATACCTACTACAGTGCCGAGAAAGCCGAGCATCGGTGCGCCGGCGGCTGTGGTGGAGAGCCACGAAAAACCTTTGGTAAGGTTTGTGACTTCGATATTGCCGGTGTTTTCGACAGCTACAAGCACATCGTTCATAGGGCGGCCGATACGGGTCAAGCCTTTGAGTATCAGGCGTGAGTATGGAGTGGAATGCTTCTTGCACAGGCTAATGGCACTGTCTATGTCGCCTTCATGCACATAATCGCGTATACGGCCCATGAAGGTGGGGTCTTCCCTTGCGGCACGCCACAGCACTATGCAGCGCTCTATGAAAATATACAGGCTGGTGAGCAGCAGCAGTGCCAGCGGAATCATGATAAAGCCGCCGTCCTTAACCAGCGACCATAAAGAAAGAGATGTCATATTGAGAAAGTCACGAAAAGGGGTGGATATTGGCTGAATTAGGGAGCAGAGCTCCCGGCGGTAACCAGCTTCGCGCGGCTACAAGGCGGCGAGCCCGGGCCTTGCAC
The DNA here is from genome assembly GCA_947177575.1 of uncultured Porphyromonadaceae bacterium. GTDB lineage: Bacteria > Bacteroidota > Bacteroidia > Bacteroidales > Muribaculaceae > Lepagella. The sequence continues at coordinate 15,789 of CAMWVA010000068.1, forward strand.
GGCTGCTGACCTGGGAGCCTGAGCTTCGCGCGGCTACAGGGCGGCAGGCCCGAGCCTTGCACGGCTGCTAACCTGAGCTTCGCGCAGCTACAAGGCGGCGGGACCGGGTTAGTCTTCGGCGGGGGTGTCCTTGAGGCAGTCGAGGTAGCGGTGTATGGTTTCTTCGATGCCTAAATAAA
>CAMWVA010000069.1 GCA_947177575.1 uncultured Porphyromonadaceae bacterium
ATACATAAGTTCGAAATAGAAAAACCTGAACTATCTATGTTTATTCTTCTGCATAGTTTTAGAATTCCTAATAGCACATACATGAATATTTAGCTTACACTTGTAATAACAGGAAAATAATATTAATTTTGTAAGTAAAACAACCTGTAAATATTCATAATAATTATCTCTGTCTTTACCTATATTCGTATAGGACGGAGGCTACAAATAAAAACTGAGTCAGACATGGATAACAAGATAGGTGCAATTATAGTACTGTACCGACCTAATTTAAAACTCATATACAAAGTAGCTGAATCGCTTGCTAAGCAGGTTAACGAACTTTGTATAGTCGATAATACTCCAGGTGCCGATAATAGTATAATTTTTACTAACCTACCTTCAGTTACTTATATATCTTTAGGCGATAATAGAGGACTTGCAGCTGCTCAGAATATTGGTATAAACCATTTGAGCGCCAAAAATATGGATTTTATAGTCTTCTCGGATCAAGATTCACTTCCACCGAAAGATATGGTAAGTAATTTACTCAAAGCTTATCTTACTATTGAAGCATCTGGAATTAAAGTAGCCGCCGTAGGACCAATGCCAATACAACGTAGTACGGAAAAACCTACTTTCGATCGTTTAAGCGTTCGTTTCAAACGACGTTTAGATAACATTGACGTGATGTGTATGAATAATATTATTTCATCTGGATCTTTAATGCGCGTATCAACTATACAGCTTGTAGGACCTATGCTTGAGTTTTTATTTATTGACGGTATTGATTCAGAATGGTGTTGGCGTGCGCGTTATAAGTATGGATTACAATCTTTCATTATCCCAGAAATAAAGCTATCGCATATGAGTGGCGAAGACACAGAAGGACGCCATAGAATACTTATACCTACTCCTTTCAGAGTCTATTATCAATATCGAAACTACATTATACTATTATCTTACCCACAAACACCTACATGGTGGAAATTTAAGAATGGTATCAAGTATATAATCAAATCTGTATATTTTCCTTTATTTCTTAAACCACGTACTGAATTTATTAAGAAAATAGTTACAGGTATACGTGATGGATTAAAATATATATCATAGCAAAAATATCCTAATAATATAGGATATTTTGACATCTTTGGTTATCACAAGTAATTAAAATTATCCTTACTTTTATACTTTCAAATCCGATAACGATTAGAACGAAATGTGAAGTGACTGAAACAGAAGGCCAAAAGTAGATAAAATATGATTGTATACTGTGTGAAACGCCCCCCATGCATATAATAGAAGAAACCAAGAAGCATAAACTCATAATAGAATAGATAACCTACAGCGCGGGTAAGAGTAATACGGCTCAGCGGACCTCGTTTCCAGAACGATAGAAAAAAGAAAATAAAAGCACCTACACCTATAGCAACTGTATTGAAGAAACCTACACGACGTACAAAACTACCTACAAAGGTAGGGAACGTATTAAGGAAGAAATCAGCTTTTACACGCTTATTAAGAAAGTACATATCTACATCTTCACGAGTTATTGAAGGAAAGAGGGAACCTACTGTATCATAACCAGCATCGAAGAAACGTTCATAACCATAACTATAAAGAAAAAATTGTTCTCCCCCATATCTTAATAAAGAGAAAAACGTACCATAACGAGAATTTTCAAAACGGTCAATAGTAATAGACATAAAGCCAATAAGTACTACTATCAGTACTATACCAATAGCTATAAATGTTTTTCTATGGGCACGAAAGTCTATATACCGGCGCATAAGTATGAAACCGGCCAACATAAAGAATATCCATCGTACAAAACCGTCACGTCCGGCTATAGCTAAATTATTGACAGCTATCGACAGAGTACTGGCCAGAAGAAGCCATGTAAGCAAGTCACGGCGGTCAAGATAGAAATAATAGTAATAGAAAAGGAAGGTTGCAATCCATGATAATTGCGGTCCGAGCGAAAGAACATAGCCGAAAGCACCGTACTTATCCATATATATATTAGATATATCGCCGGCAAGAAAGGCTTTACGAGCCGCAAGGAAGTCACTGTAAAGAAATATTTGGGCAACATCGAATGATGAGGCTATCATCGACAATACAGCCGGTATAGCCACACACCAGGCAAAGGCATCGAGTCGTGACACATCAATATCGAAGTCATCAAGATCGAATGTATTGCCATACTTAATCAACGGATACATGAACAGCCATAAAAGCAGTATATGGGAAGCTACAGAACCGAAGGTAATGCGTTCCGGAAACTTTATGTATTCCGGATAGAAACCAGCGATACATAAGCAACATATAGAGCCCAGACAGTAGAGCATGATAAGGAACACACTCAGATTGAAACCGCATTTGCGGTAGTTCTCCAGTGCCCAGCATCCGAAGAATACAGTGTATAATGCTATCAGAGTCATTTTTTGTCAGGTTGAGCGTCGCCCGGAGGCAGAGTACGGTGACGCACTATATAGATCAGTGTACGGAGGTCAGTCGAGCCGGTAAGCCGTGCCAAAGCAAGATACCATATCACTCCTACAACGATACCGGTGACAAGAGAGACAACATCATTGCTTATCATATACGTGACACCTGTTATCACAGCCCACATACTAACAGTATAAAGCAATGCAGGGAATATATCTTTAAGCTGTCGCCGCAGACCCATTCCCAACAAGCGTCCTGTAGCACCGGTATTTATACACAGGGCTACCAGCGAAGTGACGATACCGCCACAGCACATGGCTATTATTCCAAACGGTACAGTAGCGCAAAGTATTGCGACGCCTGCTATTTTCTTATAAATTTCAAGTTTCAGAAAAACTCCGCTGCGGCCTGTAACCTGAAGCAGATTGAGGTTAAGAGCATGTATAGGATACCACATCATCTGGGCACATAAGAGGGGCAGAAGAACAGCGGCAAAAGTCCATCGCTCGCCTAAAGTTACACGTATAAGTGGATGAGCCACACCTGCAAGCCCACCCATAAGAGGAAATATACAGAAAGCAGCTATACGTATACAACGGCTATAAGCATTAACCAGACGCTCACGGTCATTCTGTATAGTACACAGCACCGGATAGGTCACACGTTGTAGTATACCGGTGAAATTAGATGATGGTAGGTCGGCAAAACGCTGTGCATTAGTATAATATCCAAGAGTACCGGCAGAAAAGAAACGCCCTATTACCAAAGGCCAGCCTTGTTTATACAGAGTATCTATAATACCAGCCGCAGCTAAACGCGAACCAAAGCTGAATAACTCACGAAAAGATTTCCATGAAAATACAACCGAGGGGCGCCAACGTGCCACAACCCACAAAAGTAAGGTATTTAAAGCCGAGCTGACAAGTTGCTGATATACCAAAGCCCACACTCCATATCCGAGCCATGCAAGAGTAATGCCGACTGCTCCTGACACTATCGCAGCCGTAAGTGACGCTTTGGCCTGCGAACGGAAATCCACACGCACCGTAAGTAAAGCACGTTGCACTACTGCAAGTGAATTGAAAATCATTACAAGTCCGAGAGCTTTGACAAGGCTGTCAAGTTCAGGTTCATGATAAAAATATGCTATCAGCGGTCCGGCAGCATAAAGTATAGCGTAAAGCACCACACCGACGACTATATTAAAATAGAAAACAGTCGAGGTATCGACAGCAGTACGGTTCTGTTTACGTATAAGAGCCTGTGAAAAACCACAATCAATCAATGACTGTGACACTGCAATAAAAACTGCTAACATACCGACCAAACCGAACTCATCAGGCGTAAGAAGATTTGCCATCACTATAGTGACAGCAAAAGCCACACATTGTACTGAGAAACGCTCTATAGCGCTCCACAGAGTACCTTTCAGAGTCTTATGGCCTAATTGCCCCATTAGAATTTATAAAGTTCTACCGTGATGCCATCTGTATCACTCACAACAAGGCGGTCACGTGTTAGTAGGTCCACATGAAACAATGATGGATTGGAATAAATACCGCAGAGTCTTAAGGAATAAGGATAATATCTGTCAGCCGGTATATCAAAGTATAATGTGCCTTCATCACTGTCATAGACCATATTGGCAGTAGCCTTCAGATCATTATCACGTATGAACTGTGCCACATGCAGAGACATATTCCAGAATACTGTACCGTCAAGAGGCACTTCCTCTCCATCGAGTGATATGGAAGCTACACGCCATTGTCCGTCAAGATGACCGTTAACAGGCATTTTTTGACAGCTTACAGACATTAGCATCACTGTAAGAAGCGCCAAAAATAAGCATAATCTACCAAACAGACGTATATGGGATGTCGGCATAGAGTATGTAGGAAGTTTCATCGTTTGTTGCGTTTTAAATTCAGCCAGCCGGTCTTTGATATATTAAGCATAACACCGAAATTTCCTCCCAGCAGACTACCGCTATCAGCAGCTACTGACACACCGGCCTCCCAGCCGTAAAGTACCTTACGCTGCGGACGCCATGTCACTTCAGCCAGCATACTGAAACAATTCTCAACCTTATCAAAAGGACCTCCGTATTCAGTAGCGGCATAGTTACCCCAGTTACGGGTATAGCTCGTAAGCAACCGATAGCCTAACCAGGGTAACGGACTGCCAGAAATACCGAAATGATGTCCCTGCACACGTGTGGTACGGAAGTAACTTTGCCTGTCATTATTCCAGATAGGCGACAGCACCAATGGATTACCGATACCCATTCCCCAGTGTTGCCAGCCGGCATATATATAATGATTATAGTAATTGTCCCGACCGCTTACCTGTTCAGGTATATCGTGATTCTTATCCCAGTATACCGAAGTAGTCTGATCCTTAGTATAGAGATACTCATATACAATACGGTCTACCACAGGGTTAGACGGAAGACGTCCTTCGAATCCCCAAAGACCATCTTTCCAGGCATATTCTACATATAACTGTGAATGGTCTTCAAAATAATGTTCATAATAGGCACTGACGGCCCAGTCCGAATTACGTGGAGTCCACGCAAGTCTGAAATCCCAGCAGCCGGTCATATTACCTTGTACGTTAGTCTGCTCCTGTGTCGGAGTAGAGGCATCGCCCCCCATAGGTACCAGAGCCTTGAGCCACGCCTTCAGTCCATGTGGCATACGTATGATTTCACCGTCACGGTACGATATTCCTCCGAACTGAGTAGCCATTTCTATGCCACATTCAAGAGTCAGCGGAAAGACATCCGGATTACCGTTACGCAACCACAGACCTTTGGAATGATAAAGTACATCTTCAGTACGCTTGGCATCGGAAGCATACCAGCTTTTCTGCCATTTTGAATCGGTGAACATTCCGAATGCTAAATAACCTTTAGCACTTAGCCAGCCTTTAAGACCCCATATAGGAGCATAATTAAAAATACCGATACGTAACTGCGGTATGGGACGTGAGTTTCCTGAGTACAAAAGATTACCGCTGCTTAACCCATTAGCTCCGAATATATCCGGCAGCTCCTTACTACCTAAATAGGCGCTGAGACAACGATAACGACTCTCGATATACAACTGTTGTACAGTAAATACCGACTGCATACGCCAGCCTAAAGCGACATCCGCACCAGCCCCCCAGCTCCAGCGCTTATCGTATGTCATAGATTTATCAATTCCTAAACGTACATAACCGAAGTCGCTCCGTACATTTGAAAGACCCTGACGGTTGCTTACAAGCCAGAAGGGTGTGTCACTACCGGAAGAGGCAGTAAGTGTAAGCCCGGCATGATAACGCAGACTATCAAGCACATTGGCACGGGACCCGGACGCGAAGGCGCACAGGATAGTGAGCATAATGTATCGCAGGGGCAGGATGCGGTAAGACATAGCTGCTGAAAGATATGGGGTGACAGGAATGGGCTACTATGCGTAACCTCATAAATTAACGTTTATTTTATCGTTTTAGCATATTCAATATTACAACGGAAAGTTTTTTATCTGTAGATTACTGATGTACAGACCAACACAGTAATATCTAAATGCTAAAAACGATAACTTGTCAGAAAAAATATATAATTTCTACGAGGTAATCACGTTGCAAAAAGTAATTACAATATACTTTCAGCAAATGATAAATAATGAAATTAATCAGGCTCTGCGTAGTCTGCGTAGCGCCTTAGCCGTGACTCTGATAGCAGCTATAGTACTGACAGCAGTATCTATACCACTCTATGCACGTACTAAGCCTGTCACCGACGGTAAAGGGAAGATGGTTTATCTTAATGGTGATGTCTATGACGGACATTGGCGCAACGGCAGACGTGAAGGACGCGGCAAACTCAAAACAGCATCCGGAGACGTTTACGAAGGCGAATGGGTAGCCGATCAACTTATCACAGGCAAATTACGCTATAAGGATAAGAAACGCGGCACTTACGAAGGAGCATTCCGCGATCTGAAGCCTGACGGTTACGGCAAATTACACTCCAAGAAACTGACTCAGGAAGGACACTGGCTCGAAGGTCATCCGGAAGGAATAGTTAAAGAGAAAGCCGGGAAGGAGAAAGAACGCCTTATCCTCTATCGTGACGGACAACCTACAAATCTGACTATAGATACCGACGGACCAGCAATGGGTATTGATATTTCACGCTATCAGTCGGAAGTAATATGGCCACAGCTTTATTTCTATACTGATGGTACAGAACCGGACTATCGTACTCTCGGGGCTGACAGAGGAACAGTCAAACCCGTGGAATTTGTCATTATGAAGGCAACCGAAGGTGGTAATCATGTTGACCGTATGCTGGCGACCCATACTGCTAACGCTGACCGTCATAATTTTGTAAAAGGTTTCTATCATTTCTATAATACCACTGCTTCAGCCTCAGCCAATGCCGCCAACTATATAGCTAATGTAACTATAGATAAAGATGATCTTCCGCCTATTCTCGACATAGAAAGAGAAGGAGAAAGTGTAGATTCATTAGTGCATTGGATGAAATTGGTAGAAAAACATTATGGTCGTAAACCTATCATCTATACCAATGAACGTTTCTACAAAATGTATGTGGAAGGTACGCCGCTCGAAAAGTATCCGTTGTGGTATTCACGCTATGGCCGTAAAGATATTGACCGTGGGGCAAGATTGTTTCAGTTTACTGACCAAGGTCTTATAGACGGTGTGCGCGGCAGCAAAGTTGATATTAATGTAATACGCCGGGGTACTCTGCACGACATAATCAAGAGTAAACGATAATACTGTCCGACACACTACATGGTTGCATAATGCTTAGTGACTGCCAATACCCGATAAAGTCCATAGATGGAATCCATTGAGAGCTGAATCGGTGGATAGTCAGGGTTGAAGCTACGTGCCTCCACACATACGGGGTCCTTAGCTACAGGATAGAGTGCTTTAACCAGCACACCGTTCTCAGTATCAATTACCATAGGATTACCCCATGGGATAAAGGCACGACTATTGATACGCTTGATAAAAAGTATGGAGCCGTCATGCAGCTCAGGCTCCATACTGTCACCTGACAGACGTATGGCCATTTCGACTCCGGGTACTGAGATAAGTACTTTCTCACAGTCAGATGAGGTCACTCCCTGCGACCAATGTTGTAGACTACCGGCGAAAGCTTCAACCGGAAGGAGCGGAACTTCATAGGCGTCAGTTGTGCGTTTACGCGGTTCGAGCAACATCTCGCCATCTCCGAACAGAAGCCAGTCACGGTTCAGATCCGGATAGAACTCGCAGAGACGACGCACTTTCTCTTCCGGTATAGATTTGCGTATAGCGCTTATATAAGCACCTGACACTTCAAGTTGCCGGGTCAGAGTGGCCTGACTTATATTTTTCGCGTGCATGAACTGCAACAGACGTCCCTTGACACTATCAGTATCTGACATAACCGCAACTTTATGATCATTATCTGCCGGAACTTCTTTATTAGAAGCCATAGAATAAAGAGATTATATGGGTTATAGTTTTGCTTTAATTATTATGGCGCAAGTTAAGCATTATTCTTAATACAGCAAAATTTTACTTTATATTTTATCATATTCTCTCGTTTAAACATGCTCCGACAGAGAAGTTTCAAAAGGTATTGCAGCCTTTTCACAAGTTTTTACTAAATTTGCATCACTGTCTGCTACTAATAGCAGAAACAGGACTTTTAAACTCCCTGTCGGGAGTACGATTCCACTTCTGTCTAAAACCGCTTAATTGACCTTATGGCCTCGACAGCTAATAACAAACTTCTTCCACTGGCACGCCCCCTTTACTGGATACTGCTGCTATGTATGGTATTTCCCTTTGACCTTGTATTCGGGTCCGACTATCAGCTTGTCACACCCCCGATAGCATTGTTTTTGGGGTTGATGTTTGCTATTGTCTTCGGAATACCATTCCCTTCCTTCAATAAGAAACTCTCGAAGTACCTGCTTCAAGCTTCTGTAGTAGGTCTAGGATTCGGCATGAACCTTCAGAAGTCACTGCAGAGCGGTGCGGACGGTATGCTATTTACTATAGTCAGTGTAATAGGTGTTATGGTTATCGGAGTGTTACTCGGACGCTATATGCGTATAGACACCAAAAGCGCCTATCTTATCTCAGCCGGTACAGCTATCTGCGGTGGTTCGGCTATTGCGGCAGTAGGACCGGTAATCAAAGCAAATCAGAATGAAATGGCTGTCAGCCTGGGTGTGATATTCATTCTCAACGCTGTTGCCCTGTTTATCTTCCCGCCTTTAGGACACTTCTTCGGTCTGAGTCAGGAACAATTCGGCACATGGGCTGCAATCGCGATACATGATACCAGTTCGGTAGTAGGTGCCGGTGATGCATACGGTCCGGAAGCATGTGAACTTGCCACACTCATAAAGTGTACACGTGCTCTTTGGATAATACCTTTAGCATTCTTCACTATGTGGTTCTTCCGTAATAACAAAGGTGGCGAAGGACATTCCAAAGTCAACATACCATGGTTTATACTGCTGTTTGTAGTTGCTATGGTTATTAATACCTACACTCCGGAAAGCGCTATGTCGGTAATGGACCCTGTTTATCAGGCCTGTGTTTTCATAGCTAAAAAGGCCCTTGTAGCGGTACTTTTTGCTATAGGAGCAAGTTTAAGTATCAATGTAATACGTCAGGTAGGCGTAAAGCCACTGATGCAAGCTCTGATATTATGGGTGACAATAGGCACCTCAAGTCTGGCCGTAGTGCTCTTTACGGTCTAAACCAATTATTTTCCTTCACCTACCTATTCCCAACCTATGGATATACCTTTCGGCCCATCGCCCAGACCCAAGCACTCTCCTCTGGTCACTATAGTTTTACAAAGTATTAACCCGCGCAGTTTGCTCATGAGCATAGGTGCGGTATTTGCCGGTACAGCTTCTGACAGTCTGCGTGGCAACATGGAGATTCTTCCGGCTACATTATGTCTGCTTTTTGCGTTGTTTGCACAAATGGCTGGCAATGTAATACACCATAATTTTGATTTCTGTCATCAAGTAGACCACTCCTCGGGAAGGGAATACTCCCCATTTAAACCGACTGTTACTGTCGGAATTATGGAACGTCTTGGCCAGGCCCTCTCACTTATCGCACTTACTATAGGTCTGTCTCTTCTCACTCTCACCGGCTGGTGGGGATTGGTAGTAGGCGCTGTCATAGTACTGTTGGAATGGCTGGCTAACTACGGTCCATATCCGCTTATGCGTACTCCATGGGCGTTGCTGATAACTTTTATACTTTTCGGTCCGGTATGTGTGTTGGGCACATCGATAGTACAAAGTCAGTATGAAGCTACAGAGCCTTATTCTATGTTCGATCTCATGCCTGCTTTCTTTCTGGCTGGTGTGATGGGTCTACATGCTCTCGAGTGCCATCTACAGGTTATCTACTTCAATTACAATCAAGACCGGCGTGCCCTTCATAACACTTTCGCCACACGTTTCGGTCGTCCGGCGACACGTACTGTTTTTGCTGTATGTGCTTTTCTAAGCTTAGTGATAATGGTTATTATGGGACATGTAGTGTCTAACTTACATAGCTTGTCAACCACCTGGCTCGCCTTTCTGATTGTACCGCTTATATCATTAGGTGTTAATATGTACTGCCTTATACGTATGCCTAATGCTGATGAAAAAGAGCAACGTTATTTGCGTACACTTATAGCAAGTAAAATGGCATTTGCCGGCATTGCTATTTTCATTGCCTTCTGTATAATCGGTCTTCCCAGCGATTCCCACCTCAACTACTTCTGATTAAAGTGCCTCAATAAGTATATCAAGTTTGGCGAGGCGGCTGATATAGGCAGACTTCATGCGTTCTACTGCTTCAGTCTGACTAAGCTCTTCATCTCCGTTAGGAGTTATGTTCATAGGCCATTGAGCATAGTTAACCTCAGCCGATTCGCTTATCAGTGCAGCCTGTGCATCTATGTAAGCTGGTATTTCTTCAAGTCCGCTGCGTATCATAGCCCAGCGCTCTTTGGTACGCTCACGGAAACGTGGAAGTTTCAATAATGCACCATACCATATAGCTTTGTCTATATACCAGTCTACTTCATCCTTCGGGCGTAAAGTCCCCCAGTCAAAATCCCATACAGGACCGGCGCAGAGCAGTCCACCACGGTCTTTATACATATAGCTGCTCTTAGGACTCTGAGGTTCTCCGTTGAACACAAGCTCGTGCATCAGCCACCAGTCTATAAACGAATCAATATCTATGTAATCAAATATATCGCCTTCTGCTCTACCATAAAGAATAGACTCTATACGGCTAAAATAGTCAGATGCGTAGGCAAACTGTTCCGGAGTCAATACATCTTCATCAGGGTCCTTAAAATTTACCGGCAACCTGCGGTAAGGAGTACGGAATTTATTTACCTCATCATAGTTAGTGTCAAGTTCAAACAGATAGCCTCCTGTGAGCGCTTCGCCTTCAGTATCGTCTGAAGTCATTTCGGTTATATTGACACGAGACTCGGCTACCTTTATCTGTTCGCAGAGGTAATAATTACCCATAAACTCACCATTCAGTGTAACTTCCACAAACTGACCGCGTGGAGTCCACGCCAAAGCCGGGAAATGACGTGCTACTTCAAAGCTGACATCATTACGGAGCAATGTACGGTCGTTCCAGTTAGCTAACAGACACCAACGCTTATGGGCAGGCATACCTAATAATGGTGTTTTAGAATCAAGTTTGACAGCATAAGGCTTTTTAGGAAAGCCCCAGGTGCTGTTACCACGTCCTTTAAGCTGTACTTTCTGAAGGTCTACATTGCTTTCACCGGCATTTACAATTGTCATACTGCATTTCTTTACCCACTCTTCCTTACTCAGGATAGGAGCCGGAGTCTCAATATAGACCATTGGCAAGTTACCATGATAAACAGCCAGAGTATAAGAACGTTGAGCACCTACCGTATCGGCAACCGTGATTGTAGCAGGCCGACTAAGGTCAAGTGTAACCGAACGCTCGTCCATACTGTCAGTACCGACTATATGAGCACCGAGGCCCTCAAGCGTAAGTGTGACAGGCACAGAAGTCAGGTCAGTACTGTAAGGCATATCTATTTCCCATGAGGCAGAATCTGTAGCTACAGCTTCAATGTCTGTAACGCTAAGAGCACTTATCGCCAGAACTTCCGATACAGGTTCAGGTTCCGGCTCAGGCGAAAGTATATCATTACTACTGCAGGCACAAAGTAAAGCTGCGACAAACAGCAGATAAAACTGGTTTGAGTTCATTGTGATGTTTAAGATATAGGTCTGACTATATTGTTCAACTGCAAAATTATAAAATTACCGTTTCTTTTTAACTGTTTTTCTTTTGGTGTATGACGATTTTATGATAATTTTGCATTTCATAAGCAGGTATACCCATAAGAGCATATCTGCAGCATCAGCGCCGGGAGTATGCAGCCAGGCACTTAACACCGTGAACACAAACTAAATAACTAATATCAACATCATTCAAACCAAAATCCAACTGCTATGTGGTTATCAAGCTCATCTGTAGGACGTAAGTTCGTAATGGCCTGTTCAGGTGCATTCCTCGTCCTATTTGTCACATTTCACTGTTTGATGAACTCCGTAGCCATCTGCTGGCCGGCAGCATACAACTCGATTTGCGAATTTCTTGGCGCAAATTGGTATGCCCTCATCGCGTCAGTGATTCTGGCTGCTTTCATCATCGTCCACATCATCTATGCCTGCATCCTGACAATGCAGAACCGTCAGGCTCGCGGCTCGCAGCGCTATGCCATAAGCAAGCGTCCTGCCGGTGTGGAATGGACCTCGCAGAACATGTTCGTGCTCGGCGTTGTCATTCTGGCTTTCCTTGTAGTGCATCTTATCCAGTTCTGGGCCCGTATGCAGCTTCAGGAAATACGCGGCTGTGAGGAAGCTCTTCCCCCTGCTGCCGGTACATTGTTCCTACAGGAAGCTTTCCAGCTGGTATGGACTCCCATCGTATATATCATCGGTTTCATTGCTCTGTGGCTTCATATGAATCACGGTTTCTGGTCAATGTTCCAGTCAGTGGGTTGGGATAGCACCGTATGGATTCCGCGTCTTAAGAAAATAGCTGTATGCTGGAGCTCGATTGTTGTACTTCTCTTCATTGCTCAGGCAATTGTATTCACTGTTAAGGCTCATCAGGGTTACTACAAGACAGACCCGGCTCTGCGCGATCAGTACAAAGAGATGGTAGCAGCCATGAAGGAGAAGGACTTTGGTCCCGATGCCGCACAGGTGCTGACTCAAATCAAGAGTATGCCTTACGAAGTTCTTTCACAGCAGCTTCCTCAGGCCGTAGAGCAGATGAAGATGCAGAAGAATATGCCGGGCTTCGACCAGCAGCTTGAAGCAAATCCGGATATGGCTCGTCAGTTCAATATGAACTATGAAATCTTCAACAGCTTCGCAACACTCTTTGAATATCTCGACGGCAATAACAGCCAGACCGAGGTAGAGGTAGTAGAAGCTGTAGCTCCTGAAATGTCTAACACAAACAACTAATTAGCGATATGGATATCTCTAAAGAAACTGTCAAAATAATGCCGGTGGCCGACTCAAAGATCCCCGAAGGTCCTATCGCTGAGAAGTGGACCAACTACAAGGCCCACCAGAAGCTTGTCAACCCGGCCAACAAGCGTAAACTCGATATAATCGTGGTCGGTACAGGTCTGGCCGGTGCTTCGGCAGCCTCGTCACTTGCAGAGATGGGCTTCAACGTGCTCAACTTCTGTATTCAGGACAGCCCCCGTCGTGCCCACTCTATCGCTGCACAGGGCGGTATCAATGCTGCCAAGAACTATCAGAACGACGGTGACTCGGTTTATCGTCTGTTCTACGATACAGTAAAGGGCGGTGACTACCGTGCTCGCGAAGCTAATGTGTATCGTCTTGCAGAAGTATCGAACGATATTATTGACCAGTGCGTGGCACAGGGTGTACCCTTCGCTCGTGAATATGGTGGTCTGCTTGCTAACCGTTCTTTCGGTGGTGCTCAGGTAAGCCGTACATTCTATGCCAAAGGTCAGACCGGTCAGCAGCTCCTCTTAGGTGCTTATTCATCGCTCAACCGTCAGATACAGCTTGGTAAAGTTAAGAGCTTCAACCGTTATGAAATGCACGATGTAGTGCTTATTAAGGATAAAGACGGTGTGAAGCGTGCTCGCGGTATCATTGCCAAGAACCTTATCACAGGTAAGTTCGAGCGTTTCGCTGCTCATGCTGTTGTAATAGCCACAGGCGGTTACGGTAATACCTACTTCCTGTCTACAAATGCAATGGGCTGTAACTGTTCGGCTGCTATGGCTTGCTTCCGTAAAGGTGCATATTTTGCAAATCCGGCATACGTACAGATTCACCCCACCTGTATTCCTGTTCACGGTGACAAGCAGTCAAAACTGACTCTTATGTCAGAATCACTGCGTAACGACGGCCGTATCTGGGTACCTAAAAACATTGAAGATGCTAAGAAACTTCAGCAGGGCAAAATCAAAGGTAGCGATATACCTGAACAGGACCGCGATTACTATCTGGAGCGCCGTTATCCTGCCTTCGGTAACCTTGTACCCCGTGATGTAGCTTCTCGTGCTGCCAAAGAGCGTTGTGATGCCGGTTACGGTGTCAATAATACCGGTCTGGCTGTATTCCTCGACTTCTCTGAGGCTATCAATCGTCTCGGCATAGATCAGGTACGTCAGCGCTACGGCAACCTTTTCGATATGTACGAAGAGATTACAGACGTCAATCCGGGTGAACTTGCCAATGAAAAAGATGGTGTGAAGTACTATAACCCCATGATGATATTCCCGTCTATTCACTATACAATGGGCGGTATCTGGGTTGATTATGAACTTCAGACTTCAATCAAGGGTCTGTTCGCTATCGGCGAATGTAACTTCTCTGATCACGGTGCTAACCGTCTTGGTGCTTCGGCCCTGATGCAGGGTCTGGCGGACGGTTATTTCGTACTCCCCTATACTATCCAGAATTATCTGAGTGACCAGATTTCTGTACCTCGCTTCTCTACCGACCTGCCCGAATTTGAGGCAGCTGAGGCCAAGTGTCAGGCCGAAATGGATAAGCTTATGGCTATCAAGGGCAAACGCTCTGTAGATTCTATACATAAAGAGCTGGGTCACATCATGTGGGAATATGTAGGTATGGCTCGCGACGAACAGGGTCTTAAGAAGGCTCTCACCGAGCTCAAACGTCTCCGCAAGGTATTCGATACCGAGCTCTTCATTCCCGGCTCAGCTGACGGTATGAACGTTGAGCTTGACAAAGCATTCCGTCTCAATGACTTCATCACTATGGGTGAGCTGATAGCTTACGATGCTCTAAGCCGTAACGAAAGCTGCGGCGGTCACTTCCGTACAGAATATCAGACTGAAGAAGGTGAGGCCAAGCGTGATGATGCCCACTATTTCTATGTTTCATGCTGGGATTACGCCGGCAGCGACGAGAAGGCGCCCTCGCTCATCAAGGAACCCCTCCATTACGAGGCTATCAAGGTACAGACACGTAACTATAAGTCTTAAGTCATAGACCACAGGCTCAAAACAACAAAGATTCAATCATGGAAGAAAATATAATGAAAGTCAATCTCCGGGTATGGCGTCAGGCCAATCCCCGGACTGAGGGTGGTTTTGTGACTTACAACAACGTCGAGACCACTCCCGACACCTCGTTCCTTGAGACTCTCGACATTCTCAACGAGACACTCGTCGAGAAAGGTGAGGAGCCCATCGTATTCGACCACGACTGCCGCGAAGGTATCTGCGGTATGTGCTCACTCTATATCAACGGTCATCCTCACGGTCCTGCTACAGGTGCCACTACTTGTCAGCTTTATATGCGCCGTTTTGCCGACGGCGAGACCATTACAGTCGAACCTTGGCGCTCTACTGCTTTCCCGGTTATAAAAGACCTTATGGTAGACCGTTCGGCCTTCGATAAAATACAGCAGGCCGGTGGTTATGTATCATTCAACTGCGGTGGTGCACAGGATGCTAACTGTATACCTATTCCTAAGGTTAATGCAGATGAGGCTATGGACTCTGCCAGCTGCATCGGTTGCGGTGCTTGTGTGGCTGCCTGCAAGAATGGTTCGGCTATGCTCTTCGTTTCGGCTAAGATCAGCCAGTTAGCTCTGCTGCCTCAGGGTGCTGTCGAGAAAGACCGTCGTGTTCGCGCTATGGTAGACAAGATGGATGAACTTGGCTTCGGTAACTGTACCAATACAGGTGCTTGTTCTGCAGAATGTCCCAAGAATATCAAGCTCTATAACATCGGTCGTATGAACCGTCAGTTCATTGCTGCCAAATGCAAAGAATAATCACAGACTCTATATCTGAGTGAAATTACAGCCCTGTGGACGTTAACGTCCACAGGGCTGTAATTTCACTC
>CAMWVA010000070.1 GCA_947177575.1 uncultured Porphyromonadaceae bacterium
TTGTTTTTTTATTCTGCCGGTGTAAAAATCTCAGAATTTTTATCTTTATTTGCATCATAAATCAAAAGAAAATAAATTCAAGACTATGAATTGGAAAACATTTCTCCCAGGCGTATTGGGAGGGCTTTTGTATATAATAGCTGCCGAGCTTTTCCCAAACCGGAGTAACTTTCTTCCAATCGTATTGGTCTCGGTTGTATTTATTGTGACTTGTTACATTCTTCCCAAAAAGTTACAGGTCTGGAAACGTATGCTAATCTCCGCAGTAATTACCATAATTATAATTTGTATAGTTAGATTCGTTTTCGATTTTTACTGATATGAGAATACCGAAGATACAACAAACCAAACAGCAGTCCCGGGTGAACGGGTAGGGTATTACAAATAACAGGTAAATTTTCGGAATTTGCACAGATTGATAAAGTTGAGTATATTTGCACTGGTTATATGGTCTGAGATACAGCCATGTCGCCAGTGCAATTCATATTTAACCAAATTTATACACCCATTATCATGTGTACTCCCGACGATAGACTCATACGGTTCGACTGGGCAATGAAGCGTATGCTGCGTGACAAGGCTAATTTCGGTGTGCTCGAAGGACTTCTGACAAGTCTCTTAGGTAGACCCATCCATATAGAGACTATTCTCGAAAGCGAAAGTAACCGCGAAACTGAGGAACAGAAACTCAACCGCGTCGATATATTAGCTCAGACTACCGACAGAGAAAAGATGCTTATCGAGGTACAGAACCAAAGTGAAATAGACTATTTTCATCGTATGCTGTTCGGTACAGCTCGCCTTATAAGCGACTACACACATCTTGGAGAAAAGTACGGGAAAATCACGAAAATTTATAGTATCAACATCGTCTATTTCCAGTTAGGTGAAGGTGAAGATAGCGTATATATCGGCACGACTGACTTTCGAGGACTACACGATAGCTCACAGTTGAGACTTTCGCCGCGCTGGCAGAAACGCCTCGAAGTAGATTCGGTCAGTGATATATTTCCGACCTACTATATTCTGAGAGTAAACGATTTTGACCGTTGGTCAAAGATTCCTCTTGATCAATGGATGTTTTTTCTAAGTAATAACCGTGTACCCGAAGATGCCGATGCTCCGGGCCTGAAAGAGGTCAGAGAGAAGCTGCGTCTCGACAGACTCTCAGCCGAAGAACGCCTGTCGTATCTAAAGCTTCTTGATGACCGTATCAGCATTAAAAACAGCATTGAAGACGCCAAATACGAAGCTCGAGAAGAAGGCCGTGAGGAAGGTCGTGAGGAGGGTCGCGAGGAGGCTATCCTCGAAAAAGCCCGTGTAGCAAAGGAAGCCGGGCTGTCAGATGAAATGATATTTACTATCTTCGGAATAAAACTGTAACTCATACTCTACCATAATGGGACGAATAATGGCTATTGACTACGGACGTCGGCGCTGTGGCATAGCAGTAACGGATATATTACAGATAGCAGCTAACGGTCTGCCAACAGTGCGAACCTGCGACCTTATGGCTTTTATAAAGGATTATATAGCACGCGAACCGGTAGAGCGCATAATTATAGGTTATCCTACACGTATGGATGGTAGCGAATCGGAAAGTATGAATTATATAAGACCTTTCATAAAACGTCTGCACCATGAACTGCCTGATATGCCTATCGAGATGAGTGACGAACGTTTTACCTCAACTATAGCTCATCGTGAGATGTTAGCCGGTGGTTTCAGCCGTAAACAACGTGCTCAGAAAGAACGTGCTGACGAAATGGCTGCAGTCATCATACTCACCGACTGGCTTCAGGCACGTGAATTTCGTCCATGATAGAGCTTCTATATTAAATATCCACATTTTTATCTAATTGTATATACTTCTGAGAGTTTCATCGGGTAGAAAAAAATTTTTCCAACCTGATGAAACTATTTTTATCTCTATTCGACTAACCTTATGTAATCACCCCGATTCAATTATCTTTTAACCTTACCCCTCCCCTCACTCCGCATACATGCAGTTCAACTGTAATACACTCAACATACCTTTTCTGTTACGCATACGCATCTTATTTATGATGGCTGTATGTCAACGTGAAAAGATGTCGCTCGAATCAGAATTTATAGCATTGGTAGAGCGGCAACGACAGCTCATCGATCGTTTGTGCTTTGCTTACGCACGTTCAGCCACCGAGTTCGAAGATCTGCGACAGGATACACTTATAAATCTTTGGAAAGCTATGCCGGGGTTCCGCCATCAGAGTTCCGAACATACATGGATATACCGCATTACTCTTAACACATGTATATCAGCATTGCGGTTACGTAGCCGACAGGCACCTACAACATCACTGCAAAGTCTCTACGATGTAATAGATGAACCCGATGACAAGACCGCTGTCATACAACAGCTACACGAGGCTATAAGCACGCTGTCGCCTCTTGATAAATCCATTATACTGATGTGGCTCGACGAAGTGCCATACGACGAGATAGCCCGTGTCACAGGCCTACCACGCAACACCGTAGCTACACGTCTGCGCCGGGGGAAACAGACACTCAAACATATTATCAATCCCGAAATAATATAAATCATTCTTATACAGACATACTCTATGGACAAAAATATTCATAACTGCTGGCGTGATTTACGTTTCCGCAACACATCTGAAGATAACAACGAGATGAATGATATAACCGGTGGTCGCCGCCGTAGCTCACTTCAATCGCTGGCACAACGCTACAATTGGTTCTCCAACATGGCTTTGTTTATGACCATCTGGCCGGTAATTATGTGGTTAAATCCTTCTGTATCGATACCGCACGAAAAAGTTATATTAATAGTCTTATGCATTTACTTTGCCACATGTTCAATTATGGATCGCTGGCTTTACTGCGGTATAAAATCTATTGATTGTGCCACAATGCCAGTAGTCGAAGTAGCTCGCCTTACCCGCTTGTACCGACGCCGTCACTTACAGTTTATAGGCCTTCTCATACCTATCGTTATCGGTGTGATAGGAGCTCTGATATACTATTCTAATAACATCTACCTAACTGTAGGTGTCATAATGGGCACAATTGTCGGTATTGCAATCGGTTCACGGCAACTTATGGCCTTTCTCGAGGATTATCGTCAGGTGCTACAAGATGACTAAGCTACGAATATTCAAACAAATCACGGTTAAATAACAATGAAAGGACAATACATTGTATTGTCCTTTCATTGTTATTTAACCGCACTATAATGAGCGGAATGTTGTCATTTACTTCTTATCGCCGAAATAGCGCTGATACAGACCGTAGAAACCACGGCCGTGACGAGCCTCATCCTTAGCCATCTCATGAACAGTGTCATGAATAGCATCCTGATTGTTGGCCTTGGCATTCTTAGCGATACGCATCTTGTCGGCATTGGCACCGGCCTCAGCGTTCATACGTTTTTCAAGATTTGTCTTAGTATCCCACACCATATCACCGAGAAGTTCGGCAAACTTAGCGGCATGTTCAGCCTCTTCCCAAGCGTAACGCTTGAAAGCGTCAGCTACCTCGGGATAACCCTCGCGGTCGGCCTGGCGTGACATAGCCAGATACATACCAACCTCGGTGCACTCGCCAAGGAAATGATTGTTGAGATCTTTCTTCATTTCCTCATCAGCATCTTTAGCTACGCCGATTTCATGCTCAGTAACGAAAGCAAGCAGCTCTTCCTTATTAAGTTCACGGAACTTAGAAGCCGGAGCCTTGCACTGAGGACACTGTGCGGGTGGGTTTTCACCTTCGGCTACATAACCGCATACGGTGCAGATCCATTCTTTTGCCATAATAAAATATTCTGTTTTTTAGAGTTAGATACTTTACTGATTTATCACGTTTCCTTCAAAAGACTAAATAATTCTCTAAAGGTCTATTTTATTAACCATACAGACTCCATTTAGTTTATTTCAACAGTTACTTTTTGCTCCTGTACTTCTTGATAAGGACAGGATATAATCAACCAGATTGGTCTCAACCTCAAGTCCAAGTTTCTTGCGCAGACGATTGCGTGCAGACTCCACACTCCGTACTTCACGAAATGTAAGAGATGCTATATCCTTCGTCGAAAGACCAAGCGACAACAACGCACACAGACGACGGTCTTTCACGGTTAATCCCGGATGTTGTTCATCTAAACATTTATAAAATTCAGGATGCACACGTTCAAAATAATACTGAAACTCCTCCCATTGAGTGTCAGTCTTAAGAGCTGCTAACTGAGCTACTATTTCTTTTAGTCTGTCACGTAACTGTTTATCCCGTAAAGGAAGGTCAAGTATCGTCTGTCTGACACTGGTAGCAACCTCCTCTATCTGCTGGCTTGTGTGTATACGGTCAAGTGTAAACGAAGTAAGTTTACGTTCATGTAGTTCAAGATCAGATTTGATTTTCTGCTGTATTTCTTTTTCTTCACGCAACTGTTTTGTCTGAAGTTCATTGAGTTCGGCTATCGCACGAGCACGCTCGGCCACAGCCAACTCTTTCTTACGCTTCATAGTTAAAATCCACACTATAAATATTATCAGTACACCTACCAGAACAGCCATAGAAACAAATACAACTACAGGATTCCACGAAGAAATACCCGTATTGCGTATATCAGTTTCCCGCTCAATATTATATATATCATGTGCCTGTTTAATACGAGCGGCATTTTCTTCACGATATATAGAGTCTTTGAGAGTAATGATCTTATTCTGTATATTATAGGCTTCCAAAAGTCTGTTATGAACAAGCGCCTGAGCAGCCTCCATATTAAGTACACTTACACGTTGGTCAGGGTTACCGGTTTCAGTTGCAATATCCGAGGCTATACGTATATACTGTGCTGCAGAATCGGCTCTTTCATTATCAGCAAATAAAGAAGCCAAGGTCAGACAGGTATCAAACAGATAATAAGGGTTATTTCCGTTTTGCTGATGTATATAAGCATTTTTAAGGTGAGCCAATGCCATAGCAGTGTCTTTTTTACAGGCATACAGCTGGCCTATGACAGCTTGCGCTGAATAATATTCGTCCGACTGACTGTTTTCATCCACACACTGTATAGCTTTAAGGGCATAGTCTATAGCCTTATCATGATTACCTTCACGTGCAGAGACTTCAGCAAGATTAATATAAACAATATATGAAAGATACCTGTCCGGACGTGTAAAGCTTATCTCAAGAGCCTTATTATAATACTTTATGGCTTCTTCAATCTTACCTGTTCTCAGGTAGCTGACACCTATATTATTAAAGAAGTCACCGACAAGTGAGACATCGTATTTATCAGCTATCTTAAGCCCGGTAAAGTAATAATCCTGACTTAAGGAGCGTAAACCTACCTCATCGGCAGCAGCACCAAGTAAAAGATAGCATTTAGCCTTGAAGCTATTATCCTGATTTGTCACTCTTCCGTTATGATCAATAAGCTCGATACAGGTCTTAAGATATTCAAATGCTTTGGTCTGAAGCCCATTCTCAAAGAGCTTTCGACTGAAAGTACGCAGAGAACGGTAGACTATTGAGTCAGATTGAGGAGGTTCAGTTAAAAGATTCTTTAACGAATCAGAAAAAATCTCACCTTCTTCACCCAGCGATTCTGAAAATTCAATAGAATATTGCGCTATTTCCCGGGCCACTGAA
Organism: uncultured Porphyromonadaceae bacterium; assembly: GCA_947177575.1. Classification (GTDB taxonomy): domain Bacteria; phylum Bacteroidota; class Bacteroidia; order Bacteroidales; family Muribaculaceae; genus Lepagella. The sequence continues at coordinate 5,653 of CAMWVA010000070.1, forward strand.
TGACTTTCAGACTTTCGTGCAATTAGTATCCATAACATCAGACCGACAAAAAAAGTAACTGAAGCCACTATTACCAATCCGGTTTTATGCATACAGAAAGCTTTCATAATAAAAAAAGATGCTAAAAACAACGGAACAAAGATACTGCATAATGAGATAATATCAAACATTATACCGCCTCAACCTTGTCTTTTAGCAGTTATATTAGAATTTTTCAAAGTATAAATTATAAAATTAAACTCCTAATAACTAATAATATACACAAAATGCCGTAGTATTATAACACATAAAAAACATTTGGCGTAATTGTTCTGATGTCTAAAATTTGTATTTTCTTTGCAAAATTGTGAAATTTGCAGGCAGACAAACCGAATTTGTCAGATTACTTTTTAAATTACTACATTATGAACAAAATTTACCCAACATCTCTGTTGTCATTGCTGGCAGCCACTCTCCTTCCTATAAACGCTTACGCTGATTGGGGCACACCTGAAGAGCCACACGCTCTGATGACCGTTGATAACAACGAAGTGGCCGCTATGAAGACTGCACGCACTGCCGACGGCAAAACTTTCGTATCATGGCTTACATACGGTGACCGTTCTAACTGGGGTTATGAATTACGCTTACAGCTTCTCGATACCGACGGCAATCCTATGTGGGAGCCTGATGGAATACAGGTGGAAGATGTGCGTAACTGCTCATGGACCGCTGACTATTGGATGGTAGTTAGCCCAGAAGGTGACGCTATAATATCATGGGCAGATGCACGTGATCAGGAAGAGCTTGATACCCCTACCAGCCATGTTTCAGTAGTCTACAAAGTCAGCCAGAATCAGGAAATGCTATGGGGCGACAGAGGTATTGAATTAGGTGAGCAGTATAAATATCCGGCTACTCTCTATCAATTTGGCGATGACACTTACTGTCTGATGCAAAGTGCCGAAGATTGGGGGACACCGCAAATAACACGTCTGAGCAGTGAAGGTACCTTTGAATTCGAGCCAAAAGACTTCTTCGGACAGCTCATACAGAGTGAAGGTTCAGACTTTATATCGGTATATTCTAATAGCGATGGTACGGTAGCCATGCGTTATACCCAGGATATCGAACCTGTATGGGATAAACCTGCGCTATTATCAACATACACATATACCGGATATGGTCGTGATCCTTACTGCATGGTATCAGACGGTAACGGAGGCGTGGTAGTTGCTTTCTCACGTGCAATGGGCGGCTTTTCACATCTCCCGGTCGTAGCTTACGTCACTGCCGATGGTGAAGCTGTATTCGGCGAATCAGCAGATGTAATAGCCACTGAGACAAATGACCACAATTATGCCAAGATCGGTGTTAATACCGAGACAGAAACTATTCTGGCAACCTGGCAGATGTCAAGCGGTATCTATGCACTCGGTGGTCAGCTAATGGACTACTATGGAGAACGTTTGTGGGGTGACGATGGTAAATTATTAGCCACAAAAGACAGTCCTTCCGGTTACTCCTACGGTCCTATAGCTGTATATCCGGCCGGAGAGGATAAATGGTTTGTAGTCTATGCAGATGAATTATGGTGGGCTCACAGCCAGTTAAATTATAGCACCTATGACTCTGAAGGTAATTTACTGAGCAACCGTCAGGGTATAGACGCTACCGGAGTAGATGATTACTTTACTTACATGGATGGAAGCGATTTCTATATGTTCTTCGTAAATGAATATACAGATGATGACTGGGAAGACCACGCAGCTATAATGACCGTTAAGATTGACGGCATCTCTACCGGTATTGAAAATATCAACACTGATAATAACTCTATAGGTCAGACCGAATACTATAACCTGTCAGGTATGCGTATTTCAAAGCCCTTACCGGGTCTTAACATTGTACGCCATAAAGACGGTACAACACAGAAAGTACTAATGAAGTAAACGGTAAGGATAATGAAATTAAAATTCATTCTGGCCGTTGTAACAATCCTTATAGGCTATCTCAATACAGAAGCACAGGAAGTATCGGGTTATCCCATAGGCTATTGCAACGGTCAGATGTCTACCTCATCGACAGTAAAATACAATGTGCGCGAAACTACACTGAGTACCGCTCTCTATATACCGGCCAGTTACGCACGTACTGTGGAAGGTAATCGTATAGAAAGCCTCAGAGTTGCAATATGTTCTACACATAATGTTGATTCTCTACGGGTATGGGTACGCACAGCTCTTGACGGACCCGATTTAGCATCCGGTACAGCTGCCGCAGGCTCATACGTTCAAGGCTGGAACACCATAAACCTTGACATACCATACGATATCCCGGAGGGTACGGAAGGCTTCTATATGGGCTACTCTTACTATCAGAAAGCCAAAAGCGGAGCTATATCATCGCTTCCTGAAAGTCGTCCGGAGGCACTATGGGTACAATGCGGAACGGATGGAGAATGGACTGACCGTTCCGACGAAGGTACACTCTGTATTGAAGGCATGGTATTTGGTGATCGGCTACCCAGACTTAATCTGCAATTGCTTAATGTCACGACAGATAAAGTATATATCATCAGTAACGCTACTTTAAGCGGAGTGGCAGAAGTGCGTAACATTGCGACCCAGACTGTAACTGGCTTTGAACTTGAAGCTGTTATAGACGGAACAGATACACCTTGTATTACTCATGTAGACTGTGAACTACCTTACGGTGCAACCCAAAGGATCGCATTCAGGATGTATCCGGCTATAACAACTTCTGACCCCGGCGAAGTAGAAGCACAGTTCATGATAACAACTCTTGACGAAGGTAATGATGAGGACCCGACGGATAACGGGTATGAGACATCGTTCAGAGTTCTGGAACACGCCTACCCGCGTACAGTATTAGTAGAAGAATTTACTACCGAAAATTGCCCTAACTGTCCGAGAGTAAGTAATTATCTCCATCAACTCACTGATGATCCGGCGTACCGAGGCCGTTTCGAGACTGTCTGTCATCATTCGGGTTATCACTACGACCTGCTTACTACACCTTTCGATATCGAATACGAATGGTTTTATAACGACAATGGCGGTACTTACGCCCCAGGCATCATGGTAGACCGTTGTCTTTATAATGATAATTCAGCAGTATTCTGTCCGTCAAGCGTAGAACAATTATCCGAGACCATTGATAACCGTCTGGCTGAACCGGCACTTGTATCAGTTAATGTTGATGCCGATTATCTGTCTGTAACAGAAGAAAAGAATATACTTCAAATAACAGTAAGCGGCGAACGCTGCCAACCGGATGTACTTAGTGACGGGACTGGCCACATTACAGTCTATCTGGTGGAAAATAATATAGCAGCCTTGCATCAGGCAGGTGCGGGAAATGATTATGTGCATCAGCATGTCAATAGGACAGTAAATGCCACTTGGGGTGAACCTATAAGCTGGAATGATGACTGTTTTTCTTATGTGTGGCAATGTGAAATTGACCCTTCATGGAAAAAGAGTGACCTTCAGGTTATAGCCGTCATAGGCACTTATCTTTCTGATGACCCCACAGGATGTACTGTAGAGAATGTGGCATCCTGCCAGCCGGAGGTGAGTTATGTAGATAGCATTATAAATGATTATCATACATCAAAAATAGCTAAAGTCTACACTCCTGACGGATACCTTATACCGTTACCGATGAAAGGTCTGAATATCATACGCTATACAGATGGCACGGTACGCAAAGTGTATCTAAACTGATATAAATTTCGCAACATTCGTTTTTACAGCGTGATTTTCAGTCAGACTGAGAATCACGCTGTAAAAGTTATACAAATTTTAATTATCCATATTTATTAATCCGATAATAAACACTATATTTGTAAATGTACTTTAAATTGAAAAGCGAGAATGTCAGAGTCTAAATATAATCCTACTCCGGCAGTAAGGTATTTGCTAAGAGCGGTAAAGCAATGTGTGACTACCCTGCACGGGCAACCACGTCTACTTATTGCTGTCAGCGGAGGTGCTGATAGTGTGGCCCTCTTACGCTCATTACATGCTATAGGAGCAGATATAATTGCAGCACATTGTAACTTCCATCTGCGCGGCGCTGAGAGTAACCGAGATGAAGAATTCACCCGGCGTCTATGTAAATCATTAGGTGTACCACTCGAAGTAACTCATTTCGATGTCGGTGCATCACGTCTTAACGGAGAATCTGACGAAATGACCTGTCGCCGGTTACGTTATGATTGGTTCGATACATTGTTACAACATCACAAATGTGCACGTATAGTTACAGGCCATAACGCTGATGATAACGCAGAGACACTGCTACTTAATCTGTTACGTGGTAGCGGGCTAAAAGGACTTCGCGGTATGCTTCCTGATACAGGTCATATACTAAGACCCTTGCTAACATGTAGCCGTGCGGATATTATCGCTTATCTCACAGATCTTGCACAGGACTATGTGACAGACTCAACTAACCTCACTACTGACTATCGCCGTAACTTCATACGTCATGAAGTATTGCCTTTGCTCGAAAGCCGCTGGCCCGGAACGCGATCAGCCTTACAACGTACCCTCACTGCTCTGCGTGGTCAGGAAATTATAGTGGACACAGCCGTAAATCAAGCACTTTCAAAGGCTACAGATACGATGTTACCTTTAGGCCTTATAAACGGATTTGCCGATTCCACCACCCTTCTGTTAAGCTATATCACACCTTTTCAAGGCACTCCGGAGATAGCTCAGTCAATGGCTAAAGCAGCTGCTGTCCCAAATGGACAGCGTTGGCAATTACCTGACGGAATCACAGCTATAATGCTTAAAGACGGTCTCCATATAGATCGTCCTGATGACAAACCTTCATCTTTAATATGTACACGTGTAGAGATGAACGAACAAAACCGACAGCTGATGCGACGCCCCGGACCTCCTGTTGAAGTATGGCTACCACGCCCACTCGATACTTATCTCATACGTTTCCCACAGCCAGGCGATCGTATTGCCTCACTCGGTATGAAAGGTACACAACTACTTAGTGACATAATGAAAGATGCACACCTACCTGATAGCCGGCGCCGACAACTGCATGTGATAGTTGACCCGGAGGATAATGAAATAATATGGCTTGAAGGACTGAAACGTTCACGTCATCAGTTAGTAAAAAGCGACATAGCCTATCGAGTGACCGCAAATACCTCTATCACACCACCTAACGACAAACCAAACCAAGAATAACAGCTAAAGAGCAAGAAGTAAGAAAAACAAGATTTTAACATTGAAGGGTGAAAAATAAAAAATTTGCATAATTGCGAAACTATGCTTAACTTCGCGCCGTAAATACGTTGGGTCAGCTAAACCCGCAGCGTAAAGCCGGTGTTATGCTTGCTGAAGTCAGGGCTATTGCCCTACACCGGTATGTATATCGAGATATTCTTTGGGTAGTTCAGCCCGTCTCGCCTATAGCCCTGACACATAAAATATACCACACTTTATTTTCCATAATTTCGCTTCCGCTATGGTTGGTGACACCCATACAAGCGTACATTCCTCTCACTAAAAACCGACCCATAGCCATGTCGTTTAAAGCGGCAGGTGCAAGTCAGGACAAAAAACCCACATAATCACCGAATATGTTTCACATTGATGATTTAGAAGCCATGGACGAAGTTGCTCTCAGGCAACTCGCTGACTCTATGGGAATGAAAAAATCAACTTCCGCCTCGGCTGCCGAGCTTACAGAATACATTCTCGACAATCAGGCTATAGACCTCGCTAAGGAGGAAGTAAGCAAGCAGCCGGCTAAAAAGGCTGCAAAAGAAAAAAAACCACGTGCCAAAAAGACTACTAAGAAAGCCGCCGACACCGCTGCCGAAAGCGTAGCCGAGCAGCCAAAGGCCGAAGCAGCTACCGTTGCTGAAGCAGCGCCTGAAAACGCTGAAGTCCAACAAAAGAAACGCACGCGTAAGACTAAAACCAAACGTGCCGAAACACAGGATTCCACCACTGAAAGCCCTGCTGTCAGCGATACCATTCCACACACTCAGAATAATGACGAACCCGCTGAATCACTCCAGACTACACAATCAGCACCAGCGACTATAGAAACTGAAGCAAAAACAGAAGGTCTGGCTGACGATGTTATAATAGGGCCATCAGAAGTAGATGTACCTCTACCTCCTTTCTTACCTATAACTATTGCCGATGACAGTCGTTTGGAAAAAGAGGAAAATGAAAAGGCACAGGACTTACAACCTACAGAAGCGGTGCAGACCGAAATGACACCTAAACCTGAGATACAACAACGGCCCGTACCAAAAACACCTGTAAAAAGTTCGAAACCCTCACTCGACTCATTTTTCTCAAAAGCCAAAGGTAAAACATTTACTCCTCGTTCACAACGCGAGATAGAAGAAGCAGCTATAGCAGCAGCACAGGCACCTATCGAACTGCACGAACCTACCCCCGAAGCAATAGCGCCGACAATGCCGGCTCCTGTTCCACAACGGCCTCAGCTGCCACCACAAATGCCGCAACAGCGTGTATTAAGTAAAAAACAGCTTCGTGCACAGCAGCGACTCGAACAGCAACAGCAGAAAAAACTACAGCGTCAACAGCAACGCCAACAGGTACAGCAGCCTGTATTTGATTTCGCAGGACTACTCAGTGCATACGGAGTACTTGAAATCATGCCCGAAGGTTTCGGATTCCTTCGTTCATCAGACTATAATTATCTCACCAGTCCCGACGACATTTATGTATCACAACAACAGATCAAACAATACGCACTCAAAACAGGCGATGTCGTCGAAGCATCAATAATACCTCCCAAAGAAGGCGAAAAATATTTCCCTATGGTCGACGTGTTGTCGGTCAACGGACTCGACCCTGCAGTGGCACGCGATCGTGAACCCTTCGAACATCTTGTTCCTCTATTCCCGGATGAAAAATTCATAATAACCAAAGGTAATCATGCTAACATCTCGACACGTGTAGTCGATATGTTTGCTCCTATAGGCAAAGGTCAGCGTGCGCTGATTGTAGCACCTCCAAAAACCGGTAAAACTATTCTTCTTAAGGATATAGCTAACGCTATAGCCGATAATCATCCTGAGACATATATTATTATGCTACTTATTGATGAGCGTCCGGAAGAGGTTACAGATATGGCCCGGAGTGTCAATGCCGAAGTAATAGCCTCGACATTCGACGAACCCGCCGAACGCCACGTCAAAATAGCCGGTATGGTGCTTGAGAAAGCCAAACGTCTCGTTGAATGTGGGCATGATGTAGTTATCATGCTTGACTCTATCACACGTCTGGCACGCGCCTATAATACTGTGTCACCAGCATCAGGCAAAATCTTGTCCGGTGGTGTAGATGCCAATGCCCTGCAACGTCCCAAACGTTTCTTCGGTGCTGCACGCAACATCGAGAACGGCGGTTCTCTTACTATTATAGCCACAGCCCTGACCGAAACTTCATCTAAAATGGACGAAGTTATATTTGAAGAATTTAAGGGTACCGGTAACATGGAGCTGCAACTTGACCGTAAGCTTTCAAACAAGCGTGTATTCCCGGCAGTCGATATAACAGCTTCATCGACACGGCGTGATGATCTGTTGCTCAGCGATGAGACACTTAACCGTATGTGGATTCTACGTAATTATCTGTCGGACATGACTTCGGTAGAGGCAATGGAGTTTATCAAAAAACGTATGGAGATGACACGTACCAACGAAGAACTGCTTGTCACTATGGATAAATAATCTCCTTCAACCGTCATGTCTAAAAGCGAACAGAAGACCAATGCAGCCCGGTTGCTTGACCGTGCCGGAATATCATACGAACTTGTGCCATACGAGGTAGACGAACAGCATCTCGAAGCATCTCATGTAGCTGAACAGTTAGGCGAACCCATAGAACGCGTTTACAAAACATTGGTGTTACGCGGTGACAAAACCGGACCAATAGTGTGCGTAGTAGCAGGCCATCGTGAAGTTGATCTCAAAAAAGCTGCTAAAATATCAGGTAATAAAAAAGTGGAAATGCTACCGTTGAAAGAGCTGCAACCACTGACCGGATATATACGCGGCGGCTGTACCGCCTTAGGCATGAAGAAAAAATTCCCTACCTACATAAGTGAGGAGGCGCTTGAGTTTGACTTCATCTATGTAAGTGCCGGGCGCCGTGGATTACAGCTAAAACTATCTCCGACTGACCTTCTGCACACAGCCGAAGCGGAGGCGGCCGATATTTCGGTATGAATACCTTCGGCCGCAACCTGCGTCTTACTACCTTCGGTGAGAGTCACGGTCCGGCTATCGGCGGTGTGCTTGACGGACTGCCGGCGGGTCTATGTATAGACTTTGACGAAGTCAGACGGCAGATTGCCCGCCGACGTCCCGGGCAGTCAGCTCTTACCACAGCACGTACAGAAACCGATATACCCGAATGGTTGTCAGGAATAAGCCCTGATGGTATCACCTTAGGAACCCCGATAGCATTCATGACACGTAACCGTGATCAACGTAGTAAAGACTATGAAGCGTGGGCTGATATGTGGCGGCCGAATCATGCAGATTTCACATACGAAGCCCGTTACGGCATACGCGACCATCGTGGTGGAGGACGCGCCAGTGCCCGCGAGACTTACGCTCGCGTTGTAGCAGCCGCTATAGTACGGCAATGGCTTAGTCTGCGAAACATAAATGTTGAAGCAGTATTATGTGGGGCCGGTGAAGTAACCGTAGACGAAATTTTCGATACACTTATTCACCATCCTAAACTTTCCCCACATCTCAACATCGCTTCTTCACAGACCGAAGCTATGCATGCTGCCATTGCACGCGCTAAAGCCGCCGGTGATAGTATCGGCGGCTCTGTAGCGGTACTTGTTACTGGTTTACCTGCAGGAATAGGTTCACCTGTCTACGCAAAATTGCACGCATGCCTGGCTGAAGCTATGATGAGCATTAATGCTGCCAAAGGTTTTGAATACGGTTTGGGTATGGCCGCTGCTACTGCTTCCGGTATAGCTACTGCTGACATCTTCACTACTGACTCCAATGACAACGTAATTACCACCACAAATTACTCCGGTGGTATACAGGGAGGTATTTCCAACGGTATGCCTATATACTTCCGTGTAGCTTTCAAACCTACCCCTACCGTGATGCAATCCCTCCCTACCCTCACCCGCGACCATCGTACTGTCACGCTCCCTGCCTCCGGACGTCACGACCCCTGTGTCGCCTTACGTGCTGTCCCCGTCGTCGAAGCCATGACCGTCCTCACCATAGCGGACGCTCTCCTCTCTGATACTTTTTATAGATAATAACTACACAATTTCTACATAAATAATCAAGAATTTAAAATTTTTAATTAAAAGGTGTGCCAAATTTCAAAAATTTGGCACACCTTTTAATGTGTTAAAACATTAGTTTTACAATCTGATTTTTCTGTAATGACCTCGGGAAGTAAATTCGATAAATCCTTTATCTCTTAGAAATTGAAGCTGTTGTCTGAGTTTCTCCTTAATGAAATTATTAGCCGGATGCTTGATTTTGAGTAACTTTTCAAAAGTATATAAATCGTCTAAAGTAAATTGTTCCTGTGGTATACTATCAATACATGACATCGTATCCATGAGCCAACTACGTTTAGGTAAATTATCTGTTTGTAAAGAGAGAATTCTACGATATTTATCAATTACAGAATTTTGTGGAACTATAACTCCCTTGTTAATAATAAAAATTTTACCATCCTCAGGTATACAGCTAATATCTATATTACAGCCTACCCATCCTGCCCGACGAGCATTTTCTTTCAGCGGCGGACGTCTGATTATTATTTCCGGAACAAAGAAAAATTTCGGTATAAGCATAAGATTGTTCACACAATTATTAAAATAGGTCATTACAAACAGATGAGGATTATTCATAGAGCTAATTCGTTCAATCATCGTTTTATAAGCACCGTCCGGAATTACTCGTTGAGGTTTAAAGCTTTTGCGCTTTCTGCTTTTTAACTCAAAATCTGATTTACATTCTCTACAAAAGAAATCTGCAACAGGCATATTAGCTTTATACTGTAATAAAATAGGAGAACCACATATCGGACAATACATATTATCTCCCAGCCAAGTTTCTGTAATCACTCTTGACTTTTGAGAATTATTTTTATAAGAATGCGCA
>CAMWVA010000071.1 GCA_947177575.1 uncultured Porphyromonadaceae bacterium
TGATTTGTAGGTCGTAGGAAACCATTAGTGCAGATGTAACAATAGCAGCCCACGCGATATGCGTGAGAACCACTATGCTCTCTCTTGCACTGATTATTGAATTTCCTACGTTCACAAATCACAAGATAAGCATAACGCTTCTTATTTTTAGAATCTCATGGACTGACCTACGTCAATCCAAGTGCAAAATTAATCAAACCAGTCGAAATAAAACCTATTCTTGTCATGGTAATTTGAGATTTACAGTGAAAAATAAAAGGCTGACTCACCGTGAGGAGAATCAGCCTTTCGTTGTAGAAGAAGAGAAAACAGAGGTATTCGGATTAGTTGATACGTTTCTCGACAATGCGTGTGCCGTTGGAATACTCGGTCACAACGATGTGTACACCACGGTGTGTCGATGAAACAGGACAGCCGGTGAGGTCATAGGCAGTAGACTTCACAACGGTTGCATCAGAAGGAATAGCATTTATCAAGCTTTCGCCAAGAGTGACAGTGTATTCCTGCGAAGGTTCGGAACCATGCCAGCCGTTACACGGATCGGTAGTGACAGTGAAAGCGTATGTCATTTCCGGTATAAGGTTTTCTACACGGTAAGAAGTATCGGTTATACCACCTATAGTCCAGCTTCGGGCACCTGACTCCCAAATTTCATCTTCGGCAACTTCACCCTTGAGAAGTCGCAGAGCATCAATAAACAGACGTTCGTTAGAAGTGCTTATTCTTACAATAAAAGAAGTGGGAAGGTTGCTCGGAGTCCAGATAAGATCTTTTTCAGTCTTATTAGCCTTTTCTGTCAGTGTTGCAACAGTGGCGTATGTAGCTGCGTCGAGTATATCAACAGTGAAATTAACTGATTTGCCGGGATAGGAGACTACTCTGAGTGCTAAAGTGGCTGAAGTGATACCATCAGGCAGAGATACAACAGGTAGTGTAAGCGAGCCTGATTCACCATAGCGTCCTAACTGAATATGTCCGCCTGCCTGGAAGAGAAGTGAGCCTGACCAACCCTCTGAAAGCAGATAATCATTAAGGCTGCCTGAAATGTCGTTATAATCGGCATTCGGATATTTACCTTCGCTAAGATTATCGAAGTCTTCGGCAACGAGTATCGGATTTACATCATCGCTAAGGACCTCACGAATATTGAGGCTGTAAGAGGCAGCCTCCTCTACAGGTGACCATGAAGCTGTGAACCAGTCCTCACCGCGTTCAGCTACCGTGATATTGTCCGGAGTGGTGAAGCGATCTTTCATGAAACGGAAAGACACACAGTCTTCCTCCTGGGTTATCATAGTTACGCCCTTACAGGTAGGTGTGCCGTCCCATGTCAGTGACGAAGGTGAAGTATAGTCGGTAAAGGCGTTTACATCACCATAAGGAAAGAGATCATTTTCAGATGATGAACCCTGTGTGCCGTCGGCTTCGACAAGGTCGTAGCGGCGTATTATACCGGAGTTTACAAAATTGCCGTTCCATGCAGATTGGTCGTATGCTATGTGCATAATCATTAGTCCGCGACCCGGCTGATAACGGTCCCAGCTTTGCTGCTGACGGTTTTCGAGAGTAAAGTATTCACCTTCGACAGGAGTAGATATACGGTATGCAGTGTTAGAGGCATTAAGTTCATAGACCTCGATTCTGTCGGCAGGTGTGTCGAGTTCCACCAGTTCGAGCCAGCCAAGTGTGGCACGTTCCATAGCCGAGAAGGAGGGAGGAGTATGACTTTCGTTGTTATAGTTGCCCTGATCCATTACATCCCAGCTGCCTAACTGCACATTCTGTGGATTACGTGTATCGTAGGCATCGGGTAGACCGAGTACATGGCTGAACTCATGACAGAATGTGCCTATGCCTTCGGGTGTATCGCCTGAAATGTATTTCAGTTCGCTTGAACAGGCGTACCGATCCACAGTCTTGTCATTGAGAACACAGTCCTCACCGTGTACAGTAAGCTGTGAGGCATGAGGCCATATTGTATTACTCGAAGCACCGTATGATTCTGCATAGCCGGCATAGATGACGTAAACAAAATCTACAAAGCCGTCATTGTCATAGTCATACTTTGAGAAGTCAATGTTACAGTCGCGGGCGGCTAATTCGCAGGCTTCTTTTACCATTTTTTCCGGATGAGCATCCTGACCGTTACGGTCGTTCGCACCGTAATAATTCATATTATGCGACAGTTTTACAGGCCCTGCCACATCAAAGTCAGGAGTGAAAAGACCTGATGACTGATCGATGAAATAGTCGCGTGCCGACCCGGTAGCACCCATACCGGAAAATCCGGGTGTGTTCATCTTATCATGAAAGAAAGCAGCGTCGTAGCCCTCGTGAAATTCGTTGTCTGCAAATTCCACTAACAGGATGATACCTTGCAGCGAACCTGTTGTAGGGAAGTTGGAATCAATAAGACGCTGCGGAGCATTGCGGCGTATGGTTCTTGCCTGTTCTGCCTGTGTGCGTAGAGTCTCGGCATTGAAAACTGCCTCTTTTTTGAGTCCGAGTTCAGTAGCGGTGAGCAGGAAGCCGTCTTCCGACACCATAGCGTGGGCAAACTCGTCACCACGCAATGTGTAGGCTATTTCTTCACCGGATGTCGTTTTTCCTTTGAGTAATCCCGGCCAGGCTTTTACAGCACCGGCTTCGAGAACTCCTCCTGTCAGCGCACAGGTAGTCAGGAAAGGTATTATAGCTTTTCTCATAAGACAATAAGCTTGGTTCGTTTTAAGATATTGGTTGAGTTTTTAATAACTGTAATATATATGCCTGTGGGCACATTGAGATGAATATTCCCGCTGAACTGTGCGGAAGCCACAAGCTGTCCGGTAGGAGTATAGACCATTGCCTGCAAAGGAGTATCCATATCAGCGTTCACTGTTATTGTGCCTTTTCCAGCTTTGATTACTACATCGGCCGGAGAGGATAAGACGCTGTTTATACCGGACATATCGGGAGTAACTTCGACAGCGTTGATTATACGGCCTGTGACAGCGTCGATAATCTGCGGGATAACTTTTATCCGGTCAGGTGAAGTCACGTTCTGCGGCAGAGGTATAGTATAAGTATGGGTATAAGGAGTAGAGGCTGTCATCGCTTCGCTCTGGCAGGGCATTCCGTTATATCCGCCTATTATGGCACGGGCCACATCATTGAAGGTGACATCATTTGTGGGGTCGGTTTTATCTTGCCAGCCATAAAAATCTCCGTTGCGTCCTCCGGCGTAATAGTTGGTCTGCATATAACCTGTGATGCCGCTTTCTGTAATGGTGTAGGCGATGTTGAGTGTCGGGTTGTCAAGGTCAATGTCAGAATAGTAGGTGGTAACGAGTTCAAGAGCTGTCATATCCTCATTCCAGTCACATGTAGCTTCTACTCCTATGTGTACACTGAGCTGAGAAGCAAGATTAAACATGGTGTGAATATCATAGAACGGGTCGCCGGTAAACTGACGATTGATGCTGCTGGACGGCGCTCCTGTACAGGAATCAATGAATGGTTTATAGGATACGGCTTCGTCCGTTATTTCCATCGGGTCGCCACCGTGAACTGCGATAGGAATAAACCGGTTCGGATATTCCTCTTTCATAAGTTCGAGGCCCACCATACCGCGCGGACACCAGCCGCACCATGTGCCGGTATATTCCTCACATACCATTCTGTGTACGAACTGCTCGGACTGTATGGTAAATGTAGCTGAAGTAATATTGTTGGGAGCGTACGAGTCGGCTACACCGTTCACTTCTGTTATTTCGGCAGTGACAGTATGATTACCCGGTATGTCACAGTTTATTGTAAATGAGAAAGGAACTTCTTCATTTACTGCTAATGCCGAACCTGTAATTGATTCGGTTTCCTCTCCGTCAAGACGAACAGTTATTGTGTAGGTATTAACAGGATTGTTACCTACATTCCTTACGTAACCGCTGTAAGTACGAAGGCCGGAAGCATCATCCGTATTTTCTTTTAGAGTGGAGATTAGCATTTCGTTGACCGGCATCCGGTCACCGTTGACTGTAGCTGTTATACATATCGAACCGCCGGTAGTGGTCCACTGGTTGCGACTGTTATAATAGACATTATCGGCATTGGCGAATTTCTCATTTGAGATACCTACACCTCCGGCTGCCTGAAATGAGGCTTTGTATCCTATGGCAACTGATTCGTCAGAGGGTATGACAAAGGGTGTGTCAAGTGTTATTTCGTTCCAGCCCGGATGCAGCGATTCGAGTTTTTGACGGTAAAGATTATTCTGGTCGTTGGGCTTATTCTTGATATAAAGATAACAATTGGTAGCCTCCTCCATTACGGCTATACGGACACTGGTAATCTCATTACCGGCATAAGGTGCTATAAATTCTGTAGGAAACGTAATATATGGTGTTACGACACTTGAGGCATCGCCCCAGCCTTTGTCAGGTTCGTCGGCATATCTCAGCGTCACCTGTGCGTAAGAGGATGAAGCGACTGCGGCTGCCAGACATAAAAGAGAGTATTTTAAATTCATAAGCATTTTATAAATTAAAAACCCGGAGGGCGGCTCAGTCCGCCCCCCGGATAATCGAGATAATATGAAGAGTAATTTACGTGTGGTTACGTTTGGTTATCTTACTGTAACTTTGGTAACGTTGCGACCTACCTGTACCATGTAGATACCGGGGGCTACCTGGAATGTAGCGTTGGCATCTGTAGAGGCAGCTACTGTGAGGCCGGCCGGAGTGAAGATGCGTGTCTCAAGACCGTGAGCGTTGTTGACGGTTATCATACCCTTGCTGACTCTTACAGTGGCTTCACCAGCGTTAGGTGCGGATATGCCTGTCATTCCGATCATAGCAGGAGCTGAGTAGTTAGACTCACCTTCAGCCCAGAGAGCTGTCACATGATAAGTGTGATTACCGGCAGGAACAGCGTTGTCTGTGTAAGCAGTACCCTCGACAGCCTCAGCTATCAGCTCGTTGTCACGATATACATTGTAACCCTGCAGAGTGAGCGGGTTGGTAGCACCGTAGAGCGGAGTATAAGTGATGTCATCGAGCAGAGCTACAGTGTAAGAACCGGTCGAGCAGCTTCTGATAGCGAAGTAGCGGGCATCACGCGGCAGAGTGTACTCGAAGTAAACCCAGTCGGTACCGAATGTGATTGCATCGGAATCGAATACCACGAAGTCCTCAGGTTCGTTGCTTGTTGTTGAGTAGAGCATCTCGAACTTCTGGGGGTCAGAACCTACGTTAGGCATTCTGTACCAGAACGATACTTCCGAACCACCTGTGATTTCAGAAGAAATCAACCAGTCGTCGTTAGGCAGTGTGCTGTCTATACCGTTCGATGCTGCCCAGCAAGTGAGATACTGAGCGCCTGACTTAGGAGTAAGAACGTCGAATTTCTCGAGTGAGAAGCCGGCCGCTTCGGGAGCCCATACCTGCCATGCCTTAGGTTCGTATGCATTAGGTACTTCAGGTCCGCCGAAGTAAACAGTCTGTGTGCCGTCACCGTCGTATGTTGTCCAGTCGCCGATGTTGTCGATGATGAACGGCTCGTATGCTTCGAAGTCATCTGTAACAGCTTCTGTCATCTCAGACTTAGCAGGAGCTGACCAGTCGAGGTTGACTACTGATTCGTCGGCAGTTGCGTTGAGATTTTCGGGAGTAGGAAGAACAGAACCCTTAACGAAGAACATAACGGGAGCACCGCTATTGTTGTCAAGGTTGGCATCGTTCTCGATTTCTACAGCTGCGGTATAAGAGAATGAAGTTGAAGCCATCTCGCGGGTCGCGGGTATTGTGAATTCCACATTCTCTATAGCGCTCGGAGCGAGTGAAGCAATCTGGCGGCTTTCGATAACGTTTTCATCAGCTATCAGAGATACAGTGGCGTTTTCGGCAGTAGTAGTACCGTAGTTACCTACAGCTACATTTATCTTCACTTCTTCGCCCGGATTGACACGCTTGGCTGATATAGTAGTTGAGAGAAGTGCCATATCACACGGACTACCCTGTGCTATCTTGATAGCATCTACATATACTGAAGCGCTGGCGTCAGCTGCGTAGGCACCGAAAGCAATCTGTACGTCTGTAGCCTCGTCGGAGAGAGCAACAGAATGACGCATCCAGCCTGCGACACCGTTGTTGTAATCTATACGTGCTACTTCATTCCAGCCTTCGTCATTGTAGTTGACGTAAGTAATCAGCTGCAGGTCTTCTTCTTCAGCTTCGAAGCCATGCCACATATAGAACGACAGTTCGTTGTCAGTGCTGTTGGCGATGTTGATACGCGGACCAGCAAGAACCTGATTGTTCGAATCCTCGTCAAGAAGCGAGAACTGGAGCATACCCCCGTCATTGTCGTAAGGCTTAACGGGCATACCGTCACCGTTGATTATCTTCCATGCATAGTTGTATGAGGAAGCGAACAGAGTCCACGGGTCTTTTGAAGCGAAGCTGTAAGCGAACGATTCATCGTAAGGCAGATCATACGGAGTACCGAGTACTATTCCGGCAGGTGTGCCTGATGAATATCCGGCTTCGTTGGCAGCTACAAGGATATAGTCCACATACTGCTGTCCCCACCAGAGCTGGAAGTCTTCGTCAGTGATTGTGAGACTGTCGGAGAACGGAGTTGCCTGTTCCCAGTGATTATCCCAGTTATATTCATTATATCTGAAGAGAGCGTATGTCACAACACTGTTGTCAACATAACCGCCGTGCATACCGCGACCTTCGCTGGCATTGAATGTAGCGACTGCCTTGCCGTTCTCGTTCATCTTGAGGTGCAGACCTGTTACATTGGCCGGCTGGTCAAGACCTACCCAGTTAGTAACGAGATATTCCTCACCCTGTCCGTCGGCATTGTAGGGAAGAATACGATAAGTGACGTTACCGTTCTCTACATCATTGTCTATCCATGTGAGTGTCTCGCCGGGGGCGGGATTCTCGAATACTTTCACAGCGTGACGTCCGTCGTTGCGGAATACTCTGATTTCTGTGATATCGCTGAGACCCTCGCCTTTGTAGGTAGATGTCGGAGCTGTGAAC
This sequence comes from uncultured Porphyromonadaceae bacterium, assembly GCA_947177575.1. Classification (GTDB taxonomy): domain Bacteria; phylum Bacteroidota; class Bacteroidia; order Bacteroidales; family Muribaculaceae; genus Lepagella. Next base: position 7,032 of record CAMWVA010000071.1, read on the forward strand.
TCCAATGTGTTGTTCAGTGCACCAAGGTCGCCTGCTGTGGCTTTTACATTCTCCACGTGTGCCGGACCATTATAGCGGGCATAGTCATCGAAAGCTAAATTATCCATTACGATGTCAACACTCTGGCCGGGGTTATCACCGTGGAAGAAGAAGGCATAGTCACCGTCCTCAGGCACTGAGAATAGGAATGAATATGAAGTATGAGGTTCAAGATTCTCAGCGAAAATAGGAGTTTCGTTACCGGTGAGGTCTCGTGACTTACCTAAAAGTATAGTCATGTGTTCATACAACATCCAGTTGTCACCGATGTCGAAACGCATACGGTAGTCTTGTCCGGCTCTGAGATGAGCTAAAGGTGAGATAAGATAGTCGTCGTTACCGTTTCCTTCATAGATACCTGTATCAACATCAGCTGTACCGTTACCCCACATTACTGCATAACCGCTGCTTTCTCCGCCGGGAAGCATGAACTTCCATGTCTGCAGGTCGTTGTTGGCATCAATGACTTTGAAAGAGTCGAAGTCATCCTGAGTATCGAAGGTTTCGATATAAGGCGCAACCCAGAACTCACCGGCAGTAACACGATTTGAAACAGCTGATTCACCCTGACGGTCGGCAGCGAAGGCATCTACACGGTAAGTATAGCCGGCATGAGCCTCGGGAACTGCCTCTGAGAAAGAAGTCTCCTTATAGTTGTCGGCTACTACAGTCTCGTCAGGCAGACGGACTATGCGGTAGTTGAGTTCGCTGTCATCGATAGCACCGCCGTTGACGGACTTCTGCGGTGCATCCCATGTAAGTATAAGTTTATCCTTACCCTCAAGCACGAGGTTGAGATTCTCGACAGCCATAGGCACGTCGTTGCCGATGAATGTGTCAAGACGGCGTTCGGGTGACAGACCGGCATTGTTTTCCAGTCTTATCTTAATGTAGTGTTTGCCGTCGGCGAGAGCCATAGGTATTTCTACGGTCGCACCGGGAGCACCGGTAGCTGTGATAGTCTCGCCGTTGTTATCTGTCAGATGAACTGTGATGTCACCGCTAAGATTCTCACCGGTTATATAAGTTGTGCTCGGCAATGTCATGCGTACTACTCCGGCTGCATACTCTATAGCCGTAGGAGCGGCGGGTGCTGCTGCTGCTGCCTCGGGCATGTACAGACCAAGTATGTGTTCGTTGCCGGGCATAGAACCTAATACTTCCACCTGTGCATCGCTAAGTGATACCTCGCAGATATAAGACTGAAGACTACCGGAATCTACAGCAATCCACAAAGCCTTGCCTGTAGTCGGGTTATATACGAGAGACTGGGGATTAGCCGAAATAGAGAAAGGTACACTTAGTTCACCTATTTCTGTAGCCTCACCGGTCTCCTTATTTATAGAATAAAGATTCTTGTTAGAGAAATCTATACCATACAGTTTTCCTTCGTTATCGAAGAACAATGCCTGTAGGAAGCGGTCGGTAGGACCTATTTCTGTAAGTTCACCGGTTTCGGTATTAATCTTGACAAGAGGTTTGCCATTACCCCATGTTGCTGAATAGAGATTGCCTGAAATAGGATCTATAGCTGCTACCTGACGGAAATAATATAGCCAGTCAGTTTCATTCTCTGCTATATTAAGTGTATTGAGTTTTTCCCATGTTGTGGCATCGTAGACTTCAACACGTGTGGTAATAAAGGTGTTGTAATCGCTGTCTGTTGTCTGATCTGAGTAGAGGGCATAGAACTTACCGTTGCCGTAGCAAGCGGCCATAGGACGTTCGATTACCGTTTCGCCGGATTCAGCTACTAACTCAGTACCGTCGGCACACTGGAAGGAGAACACTTTAGAGGGAAGTGAAGTAAGTGTCTGCCATGTGTTGTCACGGAAGTTCAGACCGTACAGCAGAGGGAAGTCTGCAAGATTGGCAGCTGCGGCGATACGTGCCGGAGCGAGGAGTCGGCTGCTTTGTACGTTTTTGATAGGTACCGGAGTTACGAAACTCTGACCCGGCGCACGGTTGAATCGGCTTGACGGTGTCGGGTTGATTTTTCCCTTTTCCCGACCGGACTGATTCTGATTTAAGCCGGAGCGGAAGGTAGCCGCGAGTTCGTCGGCATTCAGGATCGTTCCCATGGCTGATCCTGCCAGCACTCCTATGCTAATAATGGAAGTAAGTTTTTTGTTCATGCTTACTGTTTTGGTTAGAATTTGAAAGTGTGCCGCTAAATTACACATTTATGTTGTTAAAATCAGTGTTGCATAGATAAAAACTGTTAATCTCTGGGGTGACAAAAAGGTGACAAGAGGGTTAAGGCAATAATTTGCTTTCATTTCTTGTGTTATTCTAAGTAGAGTGTGACAAATTTCCACATTCTGCTTATAATATTTCCGCCCTCCGGGTTCGGATTTTTATCCCTGCCGCCGGACGTAAGACAATCAAAAAACTTCGGCTTATGGTAAAATTTTACTCTATTAAGACTTTATTTAATGTGGTAGTGTGGACGCTATGTCTGCTTTGCTGCCCTGTTGTCACGTCAGGTAAAGATTCTATTCCTGCCGGTATTAAAGGTATCGAACTCGGAGAGGTGAAATACGGTAAAGGTGATGTGGCGGGGGCACTGAAGATTTTTATGGATGTTGCTCATGAAGCTGATGACAATCATGATGCGGCGTTGGCATGTCTGGCTTATTATAATATAGGTGTGACTTATCTATCGCTGTTCAGCAATGTGGAGGCTATCCAGAATTTTCAGAAAGCGTACGACCTCTGTCTGCGCAACAATCTTGGTGCCGGACGTGAAACGGAGATTATAGGTGGTATAGCCGGGGTATTCTTTCAGTTAGGAGATTTCCCGAAAGCCAAACAGATGCTTCATAAAGCCCTCTCGGTTTCGAGAAGCAATAATGACTCGGTGATGTTATCTACCTTTGCGGCAGATATGGCTTTACTCTGTAATAAAACCTGTGATTTTGATTCTGTCTCTTATTGGCTTGATATGTCACGACGCTTCTCACGTCCCGACATTCCTCATATTAATCTGCTTGAGATAGCAGCCGAAACAGCTATGATACAGAAGGATTATTCGCGAGCTGAACAGATATGCAAGGAAATTCTTAGTTTTTCACCAGCTTCCGGTGCCAACCGAGGTCTGATATACACATATCTTATGTTTATAGCCAGCGAACAGCACCGTTGGGATGATGCACAGAATTATGAAAAGAAGGCCCTTGAGGAAGTTACTTTCAGACTGAAAGGCTATTATTTTCAGCTTGCTTCGCAGGTGCATGAAAACCGTGGCGACTATCGTCGTGCACTGGCTCTTAGAGACTCTGTAATGTTCTACAAAGATAGCCTCGATAAAATCAACAATCTTCAGTTGATGAACAATGAGAAAATCAGATTTGAAGTAATGCAGTATCAACTGGAGGCGGAACAGGCCCTTGCGCGCCAGAAGTCGCGCACAGCCGTCTGGATAAGCATTTCTATCGCTTTTTTGTTTCTGTTTGTTATTTTAGCTTTGTTATGGCGTCAGCAGCAACAGCGCCATCGTACTCAGCAGCAGATGTTGGCTCTCAGACTGGAGAAAGAGCATAAGGAAAAAGAATTAGCTGAGGAACGTATGCATGAGACCGAACTTGTAGCACACCACAAACACGAGATACTTCAGAAGGAGATAGAACGTCAGAACACACAGTTGCAGGCCAACGCAATGTTCGTAAGTTCGCGCAACCAGCTGATTGAGGATCTCCTTAAATATATAGACAATATCAAAAGCGAGGACGATTTGCCCGAAATTCGCAACCTTCGCAAACACCTCGGTCGTATGCTCGGCAACGATTCCAAAGCCCGCGAGGAGTTTATGATGAATGTCGAGGCAGCCGACCCTGACCTGAGCCGCCGCCTCTTAGCGGCTCATCCCGACCTTCTGCAATCTGACATAAAATTCCTCGGCTATATAAAAATGAATATGTCGATGAAGGAGATAGCAGCCATACTGAACGTCAACCCCGACTCCTGCAAACGCCGTAAAATCCGCATCAGCAAGAAGCTCGGTCTCCCTTCCTCAGCCGACCTGTACGCCTACCTCCTTCACCTTAGTGAGAAGGAGCCTTGAATAGAAAAAAATAACATAGTATAAATAAAATCGAGAAGCCATTTCTGCAAAAAACAGAAATGGCTTCTCGATTTTATTTATACTATGTTATTACTCTACGGTGACTGATTTTGCGAGATTACGCGGCATATCAACATCACAGCCTTTGTTAACAGCGATATGATAAGCTAACAGCTGTAAGGGAATGGCAGCGAGGACAGGAGAAAGGGGTTCCGGTACAGCGGGTATTTCCAGTACGGCATCAACCATAGGTGGAATAACAGTGTCTCCTTCGGTGACGATAGCGACTACTGTGCCGCCGCGTGCCTTTATCTGCTGTATATTGGATACTATTTTCTCATGGAGACCGTCCTGAGGAGCGATGAATATAACAGGCATATCACTGTCAATGAGAGCTATCGGACCATGTTTCATCTCGGCAGCAGGATACCCTTCCGCGTGTATATAGCTTATCTCCTTCAGTTTCAGTGCACCCTCAAGAGCCGAGGGAAAGTTATAGCCCCGTCCGAGATAGAGGAAGTTACGGGCGAAGGTGAAGCGGAGTGACAATTCACGTACGGCTTCGTCCAGTTTAAGAGTTTTCTCTGTCAGTTCCGGAAGACGCTCGATGGCACGGGCTATTTCCGTGACCTGTGCGTCACTGACTGTGCCCCGCAGCTGACCGACAGACAATGCGAGCATGGCCAACACCGTCACCTGGCCTGTGAAAGCCTTGGTCGACGCCACACCGATTTCCGGTCCCACATGGATGTAGGTGCCGGTGTCGGCCGCCCGCGATACCGATGAACCTATAACATTACATATTCCGTAGACAAACGCTCCGCTGCGCCGTGCCAGACGCATGGCCTCCAGTGTATCGGCCGTTTCTCCGCTCTGGGACACGGCGATTACCATATCATCCGGTCTCAGAAGTGTCTTGCTGTAACGGAACTCCGAGGCATATTCCACCGTTACGGGTATCTCCGCCAGTTCCTGAAACAGCCGTTTACCGATAAGGGAGGCATGCCATGACGTGCCACAGGCAGCTATGACAATACGGCGGATATTACGGAAACGCTCTTTGTTTTCCTCCACTCCGCTGAGATATATGTGCCCTTCCGCAACACGGCCGCGTATACAGTTCCTTATGGCGGAAGGCTGCTCCATAATCTCCTTGAGCATGAAATGCTCGAATCCTCCCTTCTCAAGCTGGGATACCGACAGGTCGAGTTCCTTCACTGCTATGTCTGCCGGACGTGCGTCAAGACTGTAAACCTCCAGCGGTTCCCCGCGTCTGATGACCGCCATTTCGTCATCGTTGAGATAGACCACTCTATTGGTAAACTCGACTATCGGCGAGGCGTCGGAGGCAATAAAGTATTCCCCGTCTCCGAGACCTATTGCTAACGGACTGCTTTTACGGGCTGTTATCAGAGTATGGGGACTGTCCTTCTCTATAACGGCTATGGCGTATGCACCGATTACCTCATGCAGGGCGAGTCTTACGGCTTCCGTCAGATTACAGGCTGTCTGCGCCTGTATATACTCAATAAGCTGTACAAGTACCTCGGTGTCGGTGTCACTTACAAACGAACAACCCCGTCCGGTAAGAGCCTCACGCAATGCCGCGAAATTCTCTATAGTTCCGTTGTGTACCAGCGCCAGTCTTCCCGAAGTGCTCAGATGCGGATGTGCGTTTGTTTCGTTCGGCTCCCCGTGTGTGGCCCAGCGTGTATGGGCTATTCCCAGAGTTCCTTCCTTTTTACGGCCGGTACAGTAGGCCACTAATTCAGCCACTTTACCGCGGTGTTTGTAAACCTCTAATTCTCCGTCGGTATTTTCTATCGCTATCCCGGCACTGTCGTAACCCCGGTACTCCAGTCTGTGAAGTCCTTTTATCAGTACGCCATAAGCCTGTCTTGGCCCTAGGTATCCTACTATGCCACACATTGTTTAGTGATATTTTTCAATTACAGGTTGTTAAAGATTGCTTTTTCTGTCAGGAGAACATTTTTCTCTGTCGTGTTTAAGACGGATATGAGTTATGTCATAATAGATGTGATCGCCCTCATTATCGTAGAGGTCAAGATCGGCACTGTCGTTGCTCCGCCAGTCGGTGCGGCTCCACAGATACAGGAAACCGCCTACCGCCGCAGTCAGACCGAGTGTTATGAGAAGAGTAAGGTTATTCATAATTCTGTTTTATTCCTTTTTGTCAATAGCCTCGTACTTGCTGTGCTGGCTGCGGAACTCCGGTACCATCGCCTTCATTGCCGCCACGATAGCCATATCGTCACCCGTGTCACACAGTGTGACCATTGCCGTGATGTCACCGGCGACTTCCTTATAGTCGTACTCACGCACTTTGGCTATCTTTATCTTCGGATGGAATGTCGGCACCGTTATCTCCTTGTCGTTGAGCACCTCCTCGTACAGCTTCTCACCGTCACGCAGACCCGTGTACTTTATCTCTATATCGCGTGCCCCGCTCAGAAGTATCATACGTTTGGCAAGGTCGGCTATGCGTACCGGTTTACCCATATCGAAGACGTATATCTCTCCTCCGTTACCCATCGTTCCCGCTTCTATGACAAGACGGCAAGCCTCGGGTATGAGCATGAAGAAACGGATGATGTCCTTGTGTGTCACCGTCACGGGTCCTCCCTTGCGTATCTGCTCCTGGAAGATAGGTATCACCGAACCGTTCGAGCCCAACACGTTGCCGAATCTCGTGGTCACGAACTGTGTCACACCCTTCACCTTTTCGTCCTTTACGGCCTTGTCGAGCGACTGCACATATATCTCGCAGATACGCTTCGAGGCACCCATAACATTTGTCGGATTCACAGCCTTGTCGGTCGATACCATAACGAACTTCCGTGTGCCATACTTCACAGCGAGGTCGGCTATCACACGTGTGCCCTGCACATTATTGATTATCGCCTCGTAGGGATTATCCTCCATCATCGGCACATGCTTGTAAGCGGCCGCATGGAACACATACTCGGGACGGTGTTTCTCAAAGAGCCTCTCCATAACCTTCGCATCGGCAATGTCGGCCACCACCGTCTCGGCTTTGATACTGGGCCAGCGGTTGCTCATCATCAGTCTTATGTCGTGCATCGGTGTCTCGGCCTGGTCCACGAGCACAAGATGTGCCGGACCGTACTCCGCTATCTGACGCACCATCTCCGAACCTATGCTTCCGGCGGCTCCCGTTATCATTACCGTATGTCCTTTGAGCAGTTCCGAAGCGGCCTTCATATCCACCTCTATCTTCTCACGCGGCAGAAGGTCCTCGACATTGACCGGATGCAGATCGCTCACGCTCAGGTCCGATTTTCCGTCCCACTCGCGCGCTTTGGGCACCACAAGTATCTTTATTCCCCCTCCTGCGAGCGAATCGACAAGCCCCTCGTTACCGCGCAGCACATTCATCATCAGAGGCGACACTACAAGTGTATTCACCTTCCGCTTTTTCATGACCTCGAGAAGAGAGCCGTCGAAAGGATACACCTCGACGCCCATCAGCAGTTTATGCTCCATGCTCGGGTCATCGGTGACAAAACCAGCAATCCTGAACGGCGAATCCTGCGATGACCTTATGCTTTTAGCCAGAGCCACACCTCCGGCCTTCACTCCCAGTATGAATATGGATTCCGAAGCCTGCCGCAGACTCTCCTCGTAGACGGTCTTGACCAGTACCCTCACCGTCCACATCACCGCAATAACCAGCAGTCCCCATACCACTATATCGGCCACGCTCAGAGCCACAAGCCACGAACGCGGTGCGAGAAGACCCTGTACAAGAAACAGCAGTATTACGGAAATAATCACCGCAGAACCTATACGCAGAAGGTCGGAGAACGACGAGAAGCGTATCACCCCGCTGTACGTGTGATACAGACGGAAACCGATAAGGAAACATATAAGGCCTGTGCCTAAAGTCCATACCAGAGGCTCCAGAGCCTCCCAGCTGTCCGGTACATCGTGATGTATGATATAGGCTGACAGGCCCGCCAGCACCACGAACAGACAGTCAAGAAGCAGTATACACCAGTACGGGAGAGCACCCCGCGAGAAATACCGTTTCGCGAGGTCTTTAAACAATTTCATAAAGTCTGTGAGATACAGGAAAACAGAATAAATCTTCGGTCGGCGGCCGGGGCGGAGAGTCCGCGTTGCGGAATAAGAGGTACGGATAAGTTACAGGCGTGAAAATCCCGCAGCCGCACAGAAAAGGAAAAGGGAGATGGAGAATGTAGGGACATCGCTCCGCGATGTGAAACCGGAAAATCAGAGGGTCAATTGTACAGGCCGAAGATAAATCCCTACAGATATAATCAGAGAATGGAATCCTTTATCACATCCGTGATATAGCGCACGTCATCGTCCGAGACGTACGGACCTGCGGGAAGGCATATACCTTTGTGGAACAGTTCCTCGCTCACGCCGTTGACGTAAGCCGGAGCATTGCGGTACACCGGCTGGCAGTGCATCGGCTTCCACAGAGGACGTGCCTCCACATTGGCCCGGTCAAGAGCCACACGCAGAGCCTCGACATTGGCGTTGGGCTGGCAGTCGGTGACAGCGGTG
>CAMWVA010000072.1 GCA_947177575.1 uncultured Porphyromonadaceae bacterium
ATTCAACTCGTGAGTGGCACTCACGGGTTCAAATTCGAAGCTCCGGACGGAAAGCAGCGCAAGGCAGATGTTTTGAATAGCGAGGGTGTTATTCTTCTCGCCAAGCATTATCCCAACAATCGTGCGAGCAAGTTCCTTGACTGGTTCACTTACAGCGACAATACTATTGACGGGCAGAGCCGTAAGAAGGCATACACTTTATTTGAAAGCGGGCTGCTCAACTCTCTTGAACCGGGTAGTATGAAATGTCTGCAACAGATACATGCCTATCTGTTTGGTGGTTTATACGAGTTTGCCGGACAGATAAGGAATAAGAATATCTCGAAGGGTGGATTCACATTTGCCAACTGTCTTCATTTCCCTACGATTATTCCTACCATTGAGCGAATGCCCGAAACCACACTTGATGAAATTGCAGACAAGTATGTTGAGATGAACGTGGTGCATCCTTTTATGGAAGGAAACGGGCGTAGCACCAGAATCTGGCTCGATCTGATGCTCAGACGTTCATTGAAACGTTGCGTCGACTGGAGCCGGATTGATAAGAATGAATATCTGACGGCAATGCGTGAAAGTGTAGTCGATTCGTCGCATATAAAGGCTTTGCTGAAAGGTGCGCTGACCGATAAAATCAACGACCGCGAGATGTTCATGAAAGGCATCGACTACTCTTATTATTACGAGGAAGAGTAAACAGAACAGAGGTATAAAAATACCGGACTGTCATCCAGACAGTCCGGTCGGGGTGAGGGCCTTCGGAACGACCCCCCTATCATGACTTTAGTAATGCGCGATGATTACTTTTTGAGAAGCTCACGACCCTTTTCGATAGCCTGTTCGTTAAGGGGTATGAGTTTGTGGTGACGCTCAGGAAGCGACTTCTTGAGACCCTTGACAACGTTCTCCATGGGGAGCTTGTAAGGCATAGCTTCAAGCAGAGCACCCATTACCACCATATTGTAAGCCTTGGAATTGCCTATTTCAAGAGTGGCGTCCATTGCATCGATGGGATAAATGGTTATATCGTCACGGTTAGGACGGTTGTGTATACCGTTGGTATCATAAATGAGGATACCGCCGGGTTTTACTTTCGGAGCGAACTTGTCAAGACTCTGCTGGTTGAGAGCTATCACGACGTCATACTTGTCGAGTACGGGCGACGAAATCTTCTCGTCCGAAAGTATAACGGTTACGTTGGCTGTACCACCGCGCTGCTCGGGACCGTAAGAAGGCATCCATGTCACCTCTTTATCGTCCATAAGGCCGGAATAAGCCAGAATCTTACCCATTGAGAGTACGCCCTGACCGCCGAAGCCGGCTATGATGATTTCTTCTTTCATGGTGTTTGTAGACAGGATAGAGTTAAAAATCAATTGTTCTTGAGGTCACCGAGAGGATACTTCTCAAACATGTTGGCTACCATCCACTCGTTCGATTTCTCTGGGCTGAGTTTCCAGCCGGAGTTACAGGTAGAAACGATTTCGACCACTGAAGTACCGCGTTTGGCGATAGCGTTCTCAAAAGCTTTCTTAAGAGCGGCTTTTGTCTTGCGGACATTTGCAGCAGTGTGTACCGACTGACGGGTAACATAGCATGTGCCGTCGAGAATAGCCATGAGGTTAGTGATCTCAAGCGGGTGTCCGTTGAGGTCGACGCGACGTCCGTAGGGAGTTGTAGCGGTCTTCTGACCAACCAGAGTCGTAGGAGCCATCTGGCCGCCTGTCATACCGTAGATAGCGTTGTTGACGAATACCATAACGATATTCTCACCACGGTTGGCAGCATGTATAGACTCGGCTGTACCTATGGCCGACATATCGCCGTCACCCTGATAAGTGAATACCACGTCCTGCGGCCACAGACGGCTGATGGCTGTAGCTACGGCAGGTGCGCGACCGTGAGCGGCCTCTACCCAATCGACATCGATGTAGTTGTAGGCGAATACGGCGCAACCTACAGGCGAGATGCCTACGGTGCGGTCAGTGATGCCCATCTCGGCTATGACCTCAGCTAAGAGTTTGTGTATAACACCGTGGCTGCAGCCGGGGCAATAGTGCATGTGTACCTCGTCGAGAAGCTCAGGCTTGCAGTAGACCTTGTTCTCAGGACGGATTATATCTTGGATTTCCATGTGTTCGGTTTAAGTTGTAGGCGCCGTGCTGACAGACCGGCGCCGTGTGATGAGAGTGATGGTGTTACTTGCCGATGAGTTTAGTCTCGATAGCCTCGACCACTTCTTCGGGGCTGGGGATAATACCGCCCAGGCGGCCGAAATGCTCTACGGGCAGACGGTCGTGTACGGCGAGGCGTACGTCTTCTATCATCTGTCCGGCGTTAAGCTCGACACAGAGCACACCTTTCTTGCCCTGAGCAGCCTTCTCTACGGCCTCGGTGGGGAAGGGCCAAAGAGTTATGGGGCGTATGATGCCGACCTTGATACCCTTTTCAGCAGCTAATTCGCGTGCCTTGTCGCAGATACGAGCTATCGAACCGAAGGCTACGATGAGATAATCGGCGCCATCGACGTCAATCTCTTCCCAACGAGTCTCATTCTTCTCTATCTCGCGATATTTGGCCTGGAGCTTGTGGTTGATAACCTCCATACGTGCCGACTCAAGTTCGAGCGAAGTGATGACGTTGCGCTTACGACCATCCTTACGGCCGTTGGCAGCCCATGGACACTGTTCGCGTATCTGCTCGTCGGTGCGGCGCGGACGCTGTTCGGGAAGCACCACTTTCTCCATCATCTGACCTACGATACCGTCGGCCAGAATCATGACGGGATTACAATATTTGAAAGCCAGGTCGAAACCGAGACCTACGAAGTCTACCATCTCCTGTACCGTAGAAGGTGCAAGTACGATAAGGTGATAATCACCGTGACCGCCGCCTTTGGTAGCCTGGAAGTAGTCAGCCTGTGAAGGCTGTATAGTGCCCAGACCCGGGCCGCCGCGCATAACGTTAAGTACGAGAGCCGGCAGTGAAGCAGCAGCTATATATGAGATACCCTCCTGCTTGAGGCTTACGCCGGGCGAGGAGGAGGAAGTCATGACAGCCTTACCGGTTGCGGCGCCGCCGTATACCATGTTAATGGCAGCGACCTCGGACTCGGCCTGGAGCACTACCATGCCTGTGGTTTCCCATGGCATGAGTTCCTCAAGGGTCTCCAGCACTTCCGACTGCGGGGTAATGGGATAGCCGAAATAGCCGTCGCATCCGTAGCGTATGGCAGCGTGGGCTATCGCCTCGTTCCCTTTCATTAGTCTTACCTCTTCTTTCATATCTGTCAAAGTTGTGTTTTGCTTGGTTGTAGTTGTTCGGTTGGTTCAATGAGTGTGGGTCAGTCTACCTTTACGCGATACACCTCGATGCAGGCGTCGGGACATACCCAGGCGCAGGAGCAGCAGCCCGTGCACTTCTCGGGGTCAGCCATATAGGCATAATGATAGCCCCGGTCGTTGACTTCGTTGGGCTGCAGGGCCAGTGTCTTGGTGGGACAGGCCACCACACACAGGTTGCATCCCTTGCATCTCTCGATGTTTACGGTGATTGCACCTCTTACTTTTGCCATTGTTAGAGTTTTATAGAATGTTAGGTACTTACTTTCTAAGGGTGATACAAAATTACTTATTTTTACAGTCCCCTCCTAAAGTAATGTATATGTTTTAAAACATACTTCTTCTTATAACTGAGGCTGTAATTTCTCCTGTTCAGTGGTGGGAGGTAAGTATTTTTGCCAACTGCTCCATACCACGTGTGGCCGGCTCCTTGATGACATGTACATCAGGAATACCGACTGTCGATGCCGGATTAGGGTCAATGTAGTATATGGGTACTCCGGGGCGGACGTAATGCAGCAGGCCGGCAGCCGGGTAGACATTGAGACTTGTACCTATGACTACGAATATATCTGCCTGGGCCACAAGCTCGACAGCCGGTTCGATATTAGGTACCGCTTCCTGAAAGAAGACTATATGCGGACGCATCAGATCTCCGCGGCGACCGCGTGTCTGCGGTGTAGTATCCAGATGGTCGGCATCGAGGCTTTCGATATATTCGGGATCGCTCACCGAACGTATTTTCATCAGCTCGCCATGCAGATGCAATACATTGGCCGACCCGGCACGTTCGTGAAGGTCATCGACGTTCTGTGTTATGATGTAGACATCGTAGTCACGTTCCAGCTCCACAAGTGCTAAATGGGCTGCGTTGGGCTTGACTTTAAGCAACTCGTGACGTCGATGGTTGTAGAACTGGTGCACCAGAGCCGGGTCACGTCTGAAACCATCAGCCGAGGCTACCTGCATCACCGGATAATTTTCCCACAGACCTCCGGCATCGCGGAAAGTCTTTATGCCGCTCTCGGCGCTGATGCCGGCACCGGTCGACACTACTAATTTCGGTTTACCCATACTGAGTTGTGTTTTTATGGTCCACAAATTTAGAACTTTTTTTTCATTTCTGCACAAGCTCTGACATATTACTTTACCTTCTGAGTATGAAAAAGTCGTGCGGATTTGCTAAATTTGCATTTCGACATATCAAAAAGCAATTTCAACGCCAAACAAACAATGGAAATGACCCCTGATGACTTCGATATCCGTGACACTGCGGGCCGCGAGTCAGACCGCGACATCGAGAAGGCACTGCGTCCGCTGGCCTTTGACGATTTCAGCGGTCAGGATAAAATAATAGCTAATCTGAGAGTCTTCGTACAGGCTGCCCGTATGCGTGGCGAGGCACTCGATCACACTTTATTACATGGCCCTCCGGGTTTGGGCAAAACCACGCTGTCTAATATTGTAGCTAATGAATTAGGTGTGGGATTCAAGGTTACTTCCGGTCCGGTACTTGACAAACCGGGAGACCTTGCCGGTATATTGATGAGTCTTGAAGAACATGATGTGCTCTTTATTGACGAAATACATCGTTTGCATCCCATAGTTGAGGAATATCTTTACTCAGCTATGGAGGATTATCGTATCGATATACTTCTTGACAAGGGTCCGGGTGCCAAGAGTGTGCAACTGACTATCTCACCTTTCACACTTGTGGGCGCGACGACACGCAGCGGTCTGCTGACTTCTCCGCTGCGGGCACGCTTCGGCATAAACTGTCATCTCGAATATTACGATCATGAAGTGCTGCGTGACATCGTGATGCGCTCGGCCCGTCTACTTTCGACCCCTATCACGCCGGATGCTGCTATGGAAATCGCCATGCGTTCGCGCGGTACGCCGCGAATAGCCAACGCGCTTTTGCGACGTGTGCGTGACTTCGCTATGGTATGTGGTAACGGACGTATCGATACTGAAATAGCCCGTAGCAGTTTGGAAGCTCTTAATATAGACCGTTACGGACTTGACGAGATAGACAATCGCATATTGCTGACTATTATTGACAAATTCGGCGGTGGTCCTGTGGGTCTATCTACCATAGCGACAGCATTAGGTGAGGATTCAGGCACAATCGAAGAAGTCTATGAACCATTCCTTATCAAAGAAGGCTTCCTGAAGCGTACTCCACGCGGACGTGAAGTGACACCGTTAGCCTACCGGCATCTGGGACGTGCTTCCGGAGAACGGCAGAGCAACCTTTTTGACTGATTCTAACTATTAATCAGGATTTCAATGGCAGGTATAAAAGCATTGGCCCGTCAGACAGCTGTGTACGGTCTGAGCAGTATAGTGGGCCGCTTTCTGAATTGGGGTCTGGTCCCCCTTTATGTATATCTGTTTCCAGCCGAACAGTATGGTATCGTCAGTTATCTATACAGCTTTACGGCTGTGATGCTGGTGATACTGAATTATGGTATGGAGACTGGGTTCTTCCGTTTCGCTAACAGTGAATCGGATCCGGATAAAGTCTATACCACAGCTATGACATCGGTGGGCCTCACATCGATTCTGTTTATTGTGGTGGTGACGGTGCTGCTACGACCGGTGTCTGTCGCTATGACGTTACCTTCACATGAATGGTATGTATGGATAATGGCCTTTATCGTAGCCATAGATGCCTTTACCAACATTCCATTCGCCTATCTGCGTTATCGTAATAAGGCGTGGCGCTTCGCAGCTATAAAGCTTATTAACATAGGTGTTAATATTGGCCTGAATCTTTTCTTTATTCTGTTGTGTCCGGTGCTTGAGCGTCATTTCCCTTCTACGGTAGGTTGGTTTTATACACCATTAGGTGGTCAGGCTTTCGGCATAGGCTGGATATTTGTGGCTAATCTGCTGTCGTCACTGACAGTACTACTGCTGTTGGTACCCGAAATTATACGAAAGCATTGGCAGTTTGACGGACATCTGCTGCGGTGTATGCTTACCTACAGCTGGCCTCTGTTAGTGCTTGGTGTAGCCGGCATCATGAGTCAGAATATGGGACAGCTTACGATTCCGTATCTTTTCGCCGGTCATGAGGATGCTGCCAGAAGTATGGTAGGTATCTACGCCGCCAACATGAAAATAGCGGTAGTAATGGTAATGTTTACCCAGGCTTTCCGTTATGCCTACGAACCGTTTATTTTTTCTCAGGCTCGTGGCCGTGGCGAGGACAATCGCAAAGCTTATTGTGATGCAATGAAATATTTCGTTATCTTCGGTCTGTTTATCTTTCTCGGAGTAATGTATTATCTACCTATACTGCGTCATTTCATATCGCCTGCCTATTGGGAGGGACTGCGTGTGGTACCGTTGATGATGATAGCCGAATTGTGTTTCGGAGTCTTCTTCAATCTTTCTCTCTGGTATAAGCTTACTGACCGCACACGCTGGGGTATGTGGCTGTCGCTGATATGCTTCGTTCTGATGTTAGGACTTAATTTATGGCTTGTACCGGTCATAGGTATTCCTGACGGGTATATGGGCTCGGCCTGGGCAGCTCTTATATCATACGCCGCTGTAATGGTTCTGTCCTATTTTTTAGGGCGTCACTATTATCCCATACCGTACGAAATCGGCACGATGGGCCTCTACACACTGTGTGCGGCTGTACTCTATTTTGTGGGTATGAAGATTGAGTGGACAGGTGCTATGTGGCTCACTTATACACTGCGTGCTCTTCTGCTTATACTTTATCTCGGTGCTGTAGTGCTTCGGGAACGTCTGCCCTTGCCACGACAATTGCTGAAAAAAAGGTGATAAAGAGTCTGAAAAGTCTCAAAAAAAGCTCTGCAAGGCAGCTGTTAACGTTTTTTTAATCAAAAACGGACACCATGCTTTGCCCATGTTAAAAAATAGTTATAAATTTGCAACCGCGCTTGCTGACAGCAGTCTGCAAGCGCGGCGGCTGCCTCTGTAGTTCAACGGATAGAATAGAAGTTTCCTAAACTTTAGATAGGGGTTCGATTCCCCTCGGAGGTACTATCGCGTCGCGGGCAGCAGGTGCTGTCCGTCAGGAAACAATAGTCACTTGAGAAGTGGGAAAATTTACGCAATATAAAGTTCAGCTGGCCAGTCTGCCCGACGGCCATCATGAGCAGGATTTCGAGTGTGGGACTGAATTCTTCAAGAATATGGAGAATCCGGATGTCATATCCAGCGACGTCAAAGTGCACATGGACCTTGACAAAAAGAATGATGCCTACGAGTGCACATTCCACTGCAAAGGTACTCTGCAGGTACCTTGCGACCGTTGTCTTGATCCACTTGACCTGGAAGTCGACTCTGACTATCACATTACAGTGCGTTACGGCGAGGATTATGACGATGTTTCGGACGAACTGCTGACCATACCATACAGTGACACGTATCTTAACGTGGCCTATATGCTCTATGACACTATAGTTCTGAGTATACCTCTGCGTCATGTGCATCCTATGGGTAAGTGTAACCGGGCTATGGCTGCGGCACTGCACAAGCATCATGCCGGCGCTGAAGATGATGAGGAACTCGATGAAGCACTCGATGCTGTCGACAACGAGTCGACAGAAGATTGAGATGCTTCCGGTGCACTCCGGTTCCAAGAACAGGAGGCGCATACCAATGCGCTGACCTGTTATCCCTGCGCATATAATAAAATAAGACACTCACAACAAAAACAAATTAAAAAACAATAAACAGAAATGGCACATCCTAAACGTAGACAGTCACATACCCGTACAGCAAAACGTCGTACACACGACAAAGCCCTTATCCCGACACTGGCCATCTGCCCTAACTGCGGCGCCTGGCATGTTTATCACACTGTATGCGGCGAGTGCGGCTACTACCGCGGCAAGCTTGTAATCGAAAAAGCCGAAGTCTGAGTCTGGCTGCCCCCTCTCCGGCCCGCAGGTGGCCGGAGCTGCTACATGTTCACTACGTTCGCGCCAGCGCTGCTGCAACGGCGGCGCCTCACGGCGTGAACAGTTTTCATTATACATATACGGCAACAATCCCCTATCAAACCTCACCAACACTCACAAGTCATGCTTAATGCAAAGATAAGCGCCATAGCCTCATACGTCCCTGACGACATACTCGACAACGACATGCTCTCCAAAATGGTCGATACTAATGACGAGTGGATAACCACACGTGTCGGCATCAAGGAGCGCCGTATCCTTCATGAGGAAGGTAAAGGCTCGGGTTATCTCGGTATCAAAGCCGTAGAGAAGCTACTGCACGACTATGGAGTGGAGGCCGACCGGATAGATCTGCTCATCTGCGCCACTTCCAATCCTGACTACCGTTTCCCCTCGACTGCTTCGGTCATTGCTCACGGTTGCGGTCTGAAAAATGCATACGCTTACGATATACAGGCCGCCTGTGCCGGTTTTATCGTAACACTGCAGGCGGCTCGTGCCTACATACAGGCCGGACTGTATAAAAAGATTCTGGTGGTCTGTGCCGAGAAAATGTCGAGTATGACTGACTATCAGGACCGTGCCACCTGCCCGCTGTTCGGCGACGCTGCTGCTGCTGTGCTCGTTGAGCCTACTGAAGAGGAAGTGGGTATAGTAGACGGTGAGTTCCATATCGACGGAAGCGGTCTGCCCAATCTGCTTATGAAGGCCGGCGGTTCGGTCAAGCCTGCTTCGCATGATACTGTCGATGCCCGCGAACATTATATCTATCAGGAAGGTCGTGTTGTGTACAAGCACGCCGTGCGTGATATGCTGTCGTCGACACTGTCGGTGATGAAGCGTAATAACCTTACCGTCGAGGAGGTGGACTGGCTTGTGCCTCATCAGGCTAATCTGCGTATTATCGAAGCAGTAGCCGGACGCACCAAGATAGACCCTGCCAAGGTACTGGTCAACATACAGCACTATGGTAATACTTCAGCTGCATCGATACCCCTGTGTCTTGATGAATTCAAATCACGCCTCAAAAAGGGTGATAAGGTACTTATGACGGCTTTCGGTGCCGGATTTACGTGGGGCGCAATGTATCTGATATGGGCTTTTGATACTAAATAAAAGCTACCATTATTATGAGTAAAGCCACGGTCGGCATACTGTCATGACAGTATGCCGACCGTGGCTTTTAAACCCATTGTACTGCTGGGGCGTTTTAATTATGTTATTAAACCACGCATATTATGGAAGAAGAAATTAAGACCACCCCCGAAGTACAGCACAGAGCAGGCTTCGTTAATATAGTAGGTAATCCTAATGTAGGCAAATCAACGCTGATGAATGATCTGGTCGGCGAACGTATATCTATTATCACTTCAAAGGCACAGACCACACGTCACCGTATTATGGGTATAGTTAATACACCTGAATACCAGATTGTATATTCAGACACTCCCGGTGTACTTAAACCTAAGTATAAATTGCAGGAGTCAATGCTGGAGTTTTCGGAAGGTGCTCTCACCGATGCGGATATATTGCTTTATGTCACTGACGTAGTAGAAGACCCTGAGAAAAACAAGGATTATCTTGACCGTGTGGCTAAAGAAGATATTCCCGTACTCTTAGTTATTAATAAGGTAGATTTACTTAAGAATAATGAGGAGCTGGAGAAACTTGTTGAGGCATGGAAAGCCCGTCTGCCTAAGGCTGAGATATTCCCTATCAGTGCCAAAGAACATTTTAATATTGATAATCTTAAGGCCCGTATCGTAGAACTGCTGCCGCCATCGCCTCCGTTCTTCGGTAAGGATGCTCTGACTGATAAGCCGGCACGTTTCTTTGTGACTGAGATTATACGTGAGAAGCTTCTGCTGAATTATGATAAGGAGATACCTTATAGTACCGAAGTGCTTGTAGAGAAGTTTGAAGAAAAAGATAACTCAATACATATCATGTCCGTCATCTATGTTGAACGGGACTCACAGAAGGGTATCATCATCGGTAAGGGTGGTGATAAAATTAAGAAAGTCGGTATTGAGGCCCGTGAGGACATAGAAAAGTTCTTCGATAAGAAAGTATATCTTGAACTCTTTGTAAAAGTTGAGAAGGACTGGCGTAACCGTGAGAACAAGCTTCGTGCCTTCGGATATATCGAATAATATAACCGATTGCGAAGCTGTTAAAGACCAATTATAGAAAAATAACCCGAAATGAGCAAATTAATAGCAATAGTAGGACGGCCGAACGTGGGTAAATCCACTCTGTTCAACCGTTTGACGCAGACTCGCCAGGCCATAGTCGATGACACGGCCGGCACCACACGTGATCGTCAGTATGGTAAAGTAGACTGGGACGGTCAGGAATTTTCAATTGTCGATACAGGTGGCTGGGTAGTCAACTCAGACGATATTTTTGAAGGGGAAATCAATAAACAGGTGGAAATCGCTATAGAAGAAGCTGATGTTATTCTGTTTGTTGTCGATGCTTCTACAGGTCTGACTGATCTTGACGACAAGGTGGCTGCCATATTACGCCGTAGCAAGAAACCGGTTATTGTTGTAGCTAACAAAGAAGACAAGGGCGATGCACGGTATAATATACCGGAGTTTTATCGTCTTGGTCTCGGTGACCCTATTGAGGTATCATCAGCCAACGGTAGCGGTACAGGAGAACTTCTTGACGAGATTGTCAAGGATATGCCTAAGCGTGACGATGAAGAAGAAACGGAAGACAATGTAGCCAAGTTCGCTATAGTAGGTCGTCCTAATGCCGGTAAGTCATCACTTATCAATGCTTTTATAGGCGAAGAACGACATATCGTGACTGATATAGCCGGTACTACACGTGACTCTATATATCATCGCTATAATAAGTTTGGTTTTGATTTTTATCTTGTCGACACAGCCGGTATACGTAAGAAGCAGAAGGTGAATGAAGATATTGAATACTATTCGGTGATTCGTTCGATTCGCGCTATTGAAGCTTCGGATGTCTGCATACTGCTGATAGATGCCACACGTGGTATAGAGTCTCAGGATGCTAATATCTTCAGTCTTATACAGCGTAATAAGAAAGGACTTGTGGTGTGTGTCAATAAGTGGGATCTTGTCGAGGATAAGTCGATTACAGCCCAGAAGACTTTTGAGAACGCAATACGCAGTAAGTTCGCTCCTTTTACGGACTTCCCGATTATATTTACTTCTGCTCTTACAAAGCAGCGTATCTTCAAGGTACTTGAAACTGCTATAGCAGTATATAATAACCGTCGCCGTATAATACCGACATCACAGCTTAATACTTATATGCTTGAACAGATAGCTCTTACGCCACCGCCAAGTAATAAAGGTAAGTTTGTGAAAATCAAGTATGTCACTATGCTTAAAGAGGCTGTAATACCTACTTTCGTCTTTTTCTGCAATCTCCCCCAGTGGGTTAAAGAACCTTATCGTCGTTTTCTTGAAAATAAGATACGCGAGCATTGGGACTTCAATGGTACTCCTATCGCTATCTTCATGCGTGAGAAGTAACTATATTACGATTATAAAAACAATGTCTTATAAATCAGATTTCCTCACCAAGCTGAGATAATCAGCTTGGTGAGGAAATCTGATTTATAAGACAAATGACACGACTTAAGATTACTTAAAAGATAAAATTACTGACTTTAGAGTTGTGTGTATTTGAGCTTCACAGCAAAACAAATTTGTTCTGTCGGTATTAACTTTGCATAGTAATACGTACCCGATATGGAAAGACTTGACGTTTTCGACTGTTCAAACATATTCATTGCAAGCTATTTTACCGATGATCGCGGATGTGCTCACTGTAATCGTGAGCATACACTGATATATATTCATTCCGGTGAACTTGAAATAAGCGATGGCCCCCGAAAGACTGTGCTCAGTGCCGGTGACTGTGCTTTTATGAGGCGCGATAACAGAATGTGGTTACAGAAGCGGGTGAAAGATGGCCAGCCGTATCGTTCGGTGGTCCTGAAGTTTTCGCGGGAATATCTCAGAGAATTTTTTAGAACTCTGAATCGACATGAAATTCCGACAGATGCAAAGAGAGAGAAGAAGAGTCTGGTAAAATTTTCTGCTGACCGTCGTGATGTGCGGAATCTGTTTGAGTCACTCCTGCCGTACTTTGATGTTGCAGTAATTCCGCCTGACGAGATACTTCAGATGAAGATGGCCGAAGGTATGTATGCCATTCTTAATACTGATGAGAATCTTTATGCTTCGCTGTTCGATTTTGTTGACCCATGGAAGATTGACATTGTTGACTTTCTGGAGAAAAACTACATGAACGACCTCTCGATGCAGGAAATAGCTTATTATACCGGCCGCAGTCTCGCAACATTCAAACGTGATTTCAGAAAGGTAAGTGAACTGACACCGCAGAAATGGCTTATCCGTCGTAGGCTTGAGGCCGCTCGTGAGCTTATTCGTAAAGGAGGTCGGAAAGTTACGGAAGTCTGTTTTGATGTAGGCTTCAAAAACCTGTCTCACTTCTCCAGATTATATAAAGAAACGTATGGTATGGCTCCCACATTTTCATAAGTGTCTCTACCGTTAAGTAAGATTGAGCTTCACAGCAAAGCTTTGTTATGAAGGTTACTGTAATTTTGCAGTGTAAATCAAAATGACACTGTAATGAACGATATATTTGCAAAAGACCTTAGCGGCGAGATGGTATCGCCGAATGAACCCGGTTACGAACTCCTTATCGATGATATATTCTCAACTATGGAGACAGCACAGGAATTAGCCACTGTGAGTGTCCGCGACCAAAAAAGAGTACACGAACTGATGGAAGTAATTCTCGGCAAGCCTCTCGATATGAGCACAACTGTATTGCCTCCTTTATATATTGACTACGGCAAACCAGTGACTATCGGTAAGGATTGCTTTATACAACAGTGCTGTACATTCTTCGGACGCGGCGGTATAACGATAGGCAACGGTGTATTTATCGGTCCGAAGTGTAATCTGATTACTATTAACCATGATGTCAACCCTGATAATCGCAGTGCCACATACGGTCGTCCGATTGTAATTGAGGACAAAGTATGGATAGGTATAAACTCAACGATACTCCCCGGTGTCAAGATTGAATACGGTGCTATAGTCGGTGCTCAGAGTGTAGTTACTCACGATGTGCCTCCTATGACAATAGTGGCCGGAAACCCGGCAAGAGTTATCAAGAAAATCGAGTTATGAGCAACGGCAGATCAATGAGCCGGCGTAGTTTTCTGAAAACTGCGGCTACTATAGGTGCGGCACTTACCATAAATCCGACACTAAACAAAATTCAGGCTGCTGAGAATGTACTTGGGGCTAAGAACGGAGCAACAGTAAAAAGAGACGGTATGGAATATCGTACGCTTGGTTCAGGCAATGCCGCTATGGAAGTATCAGCTTTAGGGTTGGGATGCATGGGAATGAACTACAACCGTTCGCAGTCGCCTGACCGAAAGGAGTGTATACGTATTATTCATGAAGCGGTTGATCGTGGTGTTACTCTGTTTGACACCGCTATCATATACGGTCCTTTGCGCAATGAACTGTTGGCAGGTGAAGCGCTTGCTCCCTATAAAGGACGTGTGAATCTGACAACAAAATTCGGACATGAAGTAATTGACGGTAAAGGTACCGGACGACAGGACAGTAGTCGGCCCACTGTGCGCCGATATTGCGAGGAGTCATTAAAACGTCTTCGTCTTGACACTATACCACTGTTTTATCAGCATCGCTATGATATAAATACCCCTATCGAAGAGGTAGCCGAGACTATCAGCGAACTGATGAAAGAAGGTAAGGTGCAGCGCTGGGGACTATGTGAAGTCAGTGCCGACACTATCAGGAAAGCTCATGCTATCTGTCCGTTGACTGCGATACAGAGCGAGTATCATCTGATGCACCGTCTTGTCGAAGAAAACGGTGTGCTTGATACATGTCGTGAATTAGGAATAGGTTTTGTTCCTTATAGTCCGCTTAACCGAGGTTTCTTAGGCGGCTGTATAAATGAGTATACAGTTTTTGATACCGATAATGACAACCGGCATACTCTGCCACGCTTTCAGCCTGAAGCAATCAGAGCGAATACACGTATTGTCAACGAACTTCAGCAGTTTGGCCGTACACGCGGTATGACTTCGTCGCAGGTAGCGCTCGGCTGGTTGCTTCATAAAGCTCCGTGGATAGTACCTATACCCGGCACTACAAAGGAATCACATCTTATAGAGAATCTGCATACACTAAGTTTTAACATATCTGACAATGACTGGGCGACTCTTGAAAACGCAGTAGCTACAATTCCTGTTGTCGGTGACAGATATAATGCAGAACAACAGAAACAGGTAGGCCACTAACACCAAACATACGATTATGAAAAAATTAGCTTTTCTTATGGCGGCTTTGCTGACCGCAACAGCTGTACACGCTCGTACACTTATAGTTTATTACAGCTATACAAACAATGTGGAGAGTATTGTGAATGAACTTAACAGTCAGATAGAGGCTGACGTTGTGGAAATAGAACCGGCGGAAAAGGGTCTTGATTATGCTGCCAACAATTACGCAATCGGCAGTGCTCAGATTGCTGCCATACGCGATAATCCTGATGATGCAGCCTCATATCCGGCAATAGACCCGGTTAGCGTTGACTTAGCGGATTATGACTGTATCATTATCGGCGCTCCGCTCTGGTGGAGTCAGATGGCTGCTCCTTTACAGACTTTCCTCTTTCAGAATGGCGAAGCTATGGCAGGCAAACATATCGGACTTATAGTATCGAGCGCAAGCAGCGGTATCAGCGGTGTGGAAGCAGATGCAAAACGATTGATACCCGAAGGCAATTTCCTGTCGCCAAGCCTTTGGATACGCAGTTCACAGACTTCTGATGCCAAATCTCTTCTTGAGGAGTGGCTGAAGACTATTAACTACAACGCTCTTATCTCATATATCGATAATCTTCCGGCTGAAAGTCCTGAAAGATACACAGTCTATTCACTCTCTGGAGCACAGCTTCTTTCAGAAGCCGAATCTACCGCCAACCTTACAAACGGACTGTACATTATTAACGGTAAGAAAACCTTCATATCGAAGTAAAAACACTAACTATCTTACTGTTTCTTGATTAAAGGGATAATTCTTTATCAAAAGGCCGTGTAAGTACAAAGCTTTGTACTTACACGGCCTTTTGATAA
>CAMWVA010000073.1 GCA_947177575.1 uncultured Porphyromonadaceae bacterium
CGCCGCCTACAGTGGCGTGACGGTCTACGATAAGGTCATTCATAATTATAAATTAGTAATGAACAATGCGCAATTTGCAATGGAAATTTTACTGTTTCAATCTCTCTGCACATCGTTTGGCTACGGTCGAGAGTGCAAGACGAGGGAGTTCTATGGCTCCATCTCGGTCAATAACCGGCACCGGGATATAAAGAGCTTCTGCTATTTGGCGCGAAGTGTTGGAAAATTCCTCTATGGCAGCTGCCTTTGGAGAACAGAAATAAGTCAGTACAGGGCCAAGCGGACCAGTAGTGAGAAAGCAACACGGACGTGCATCACTACCGCGCAGAGCCCGGACAGGTTGCTGCTGAAGTCGGTGGAGCGGGTCATCATGATGTCCGGCTGTACGCAGTGTGCGTTGCCAGCCTTCGAGCCGGAAACTTACAAGCCGTAGAAAACCGGAAGGTAGCAGAACTGTACCGCTGCCTTCCTCCGGGTTGTGTCGTAACGGTGAGTCAGCAAACGACCGCACCGTTTCGACCCATTCCACAGGTAGCTCCTCAACAACTCCGATTGCCACTTCCGTAACTATAGCGTCGAAACGCTCACGCAGTGTAAGTACTTCGCAACACTGCTGTGTGTCTTCAGGCCGATAACCGAGATAGCGGCATACTATTTCGTAAAGTTTGAAGAGCTGTATCTTCATACTTTATAATTTTATCCAGTTTACCTTTCCGTCTATGCCCTCAGGACGCCATGTTTCGCCAGCCTTCATTTCTGTATCTCCATCATTACAATCTGCAAAAAATTGTACAGCAGACACATTATCAAGACGTGCTGTCACAGGCGCCTCGCCATTGTCCCACATTAGAATGTTATCATCGTTACTGCGCAATGGTTCATCATCACCGTTTATCCATAGATGACAGTCTCCTTTGAGCGCCACAGCATCCCAGATGAGTATACCGTTTCGTGTGGCTTCCTCGCCTTCGACACGATCGCTGAAAGAATGTTCGGCTGAGTAGACGTAATGTACCAGTCTGTTCTCACCTATAAGCGCACCGGAATGGCTCCAGCCGAGACGGTCAAGTGTCGGTTCGCGTTTTATCTCAATGTCACCGAATACTGTATGGAAGTTGGTAACACTCCAGCCAAGCCGGTTCGTTTTGGTAGTGATGCGTATTTCTGGGTGATCAGTGTATTTGATACACTGAAGACTTTCCAACAGGTCTTTACCGGCTAATAGCAGTGCTGTCTTAGGACAGTCTTCGCCGGTAAAAAACATCTTTGCAAGCGCTATTACTTTCTCGATGGTCCATTTGCCTGGTGCCGTAACACTACGACGGAATTGCCAGCGCAGTCCTTCAGTAGTGTAGACAAGCTGCATACCCATCATAGGCACATCAACCTTAAACTTAGAAGCACGTCCGGCCCAAAGGGTACGGTTGCCACGCACCTTAAAATTGGCTATTGCCTGTTCTGCCAATACTGCTTTCGAGAAGGGTATGCGTTTGCGCTGACTTTCGAAATAGTCGCTTACAACCTGATTCATACCGCGCTTTTGCAGATAAATGCGTGTGGGGCGCGGTACCATTACATCCGGATCTACTTCCTTTTGTGTCTCGTAGAGTGAATTGGCAAGTACTACCATAACCGTACCTTTAGGTATGGCCGGTACTTTACGCAGTTCGTCACTGCCCTGAGTTAACGGTCCGTTGACGGCACGTACTATCGGATTGCCAGTATTGGTGTCGTGTCCGATGACAAAGAGCATAAGCCATGCGCCCGGAGTGGGATTATTAGCATTGTCGTAGCCTGCGATACCACGTGCTAACAGTGTGGTGTAGCGTCGTGCCAGATAACGGTCGGAAGCTTCCATAGGCAGAATAGCCTGTGTCAGACTGTTATCTGTATGTGCTGCCGAAGTGGTGAAAGTAGCTTCCTGGCCTTCGATGACATAGTGGTCAACTTCCGGACTGTTGACTTTGACACGGCGTGCCTTAAGCATAAGGCTCATGAGGGGTGTGTCATCTGAGTTGAATTTGAAGAGTTCTTCGTCAATGGCAGTTTCCATAAGATGGCCTGCATCGAGACCACCTGTGTTTTCAGCCACATTGCTTACTGTGGCGGCAGTTGTGTTAATGTCCATGTTTTTCAGTTTTGTTTTAGCAGATGTTTAGATATTGGTCTGATGTGTAGGGCCGATACAGACTGGGAAATATGATATTCGATTTATGCCTGTGCCGCAAGGTCAAAGATGTTCGGTATCCGGCGCTGACTTCCGGTTGCACCACTGGCGTTGAGAGCCGGTAAACCATCACCGCCAAAATCTCTATTAAGCTGCCGGCGTATAGCTTCGTTACGGCCGCGTAGCTCACCGGCTTCCTCCGCACGGCGTATAGCTTCGTCGTAATCAATCAGTCGCAACATATCGGTCACATAGCTGACACGAAAATTACCGGCGCTTATGTCGGCAGCGAGACACGCTAATGCACGCACCGCTTCGTCAATACGCGGTCCGCTGCCAGGGTTGGCTGCCTCGTATGCTTCGAGGTCGATGAGAGCCGAGTAAAGGCGGCTGCTCCAGCAGGGAGGGTTGTCGGAGTTATCAGAGTCATCCGAGTTATCGGACTTATCAGACTTATCCGAATTATCGGACTTATCCGAGTTATCAGATTTATCCGAGTTATCCGAATTATCTGATAGTGCTGCTATGGCTTCGAAGAGAACAGTGCGTGGCTCGCAGTTGTCCTGAGCTGCGTGTAGCAGCAGCTTCGGGTCGAGCCAGCTTTCTGATTTTGGTGTAGATGAAGGTTTGCTCATTGCTTTTTCGGTTTTGTGGTTTTTCCGGTGCGAAGATAAAATAAGCCTTCCGCTTACTTTTGCTTTATTGTTACAAAAGCAAAAGTAAGCGGAAGGCTTGTTTGGGAGCAGCGCTCCCGGCGGAAACCAGCTTCGCGCTGGTAACTGCTATTTTATTGAAGTTAGTAGCTACTGTTTCACTGAAATTAGCAGCTACTGTTTCACTGAAGCTGGTGGCTGCTATTCAATGAATAGGTAAGACTACTTAATTGAAGCGGCGGTTGCCCTGCTGTACGTGGCCTTTGGCGGCTTCGGCAGCGGCTTGCTTCTTAAGTGAGTTCTTAAGTACCTGATAAGCAACAGGAGCAGCACAGTAGAGTGAGCAGAACGTACCTACGATAACACCGAATATCATGGCGAATGTAAACGAGCGGATTGTGTCACCACCAAGGAAGAAGATGCAGGCGAGCACAAGCAGTGTCGAGAACGAGGTCATGATTGTACGGGTCAGTGTAGTATTGAGGCTCTTGTTGAAGGTCAGATAGCGATCCTCTTTGGGATAGTCTTTCATCATCTCGCGCACGCGGTCGAATACTACCACAGTATCGTTGATCTGATAACCGATTATAGTAAGCACGGCAGCTATGAACGATTGGTCAATCTCCATAGAGAAGGGGAGGAAGCCCCAGCATATAGAATAGAAACCTATGATGAGGAAGGCAGTCAGAGCTACAGCACATACTGCACCTACCGAGAAGGCGATATTGCGGAAACGCAGCAAGATATAGAGGAACATGCAGACAACAGCTATACCTACAGCCCAGTAAGCGTCACGACGCATGTCATCAGCTACAGAAGGACCTACTTTCTGTATCGAGATGATACCACGGCTTTCGTCAGCTACAGTGAAGCCCTGCTTATCCATTACCTTTCCATCTGCCGAAGTCAGCTCGGGAGCCAGACCGGTGTAAAGAAGATCGGTGATCTCGTTATCGATGCCTTCTGTCTCGTCGGCTATCTTATAGTTAGTCGAGATACGTACCTTAGAAGCATCGTCGATAGTGATGACACCTACGGATACAGTCTTATCGTCGGCTGCTTCCTGCAACTGAGTGAGCAGGCGCTGCTGTATGGCAGCGGGGTCAACATCCTTGTCAAACTGTACTACATAGTTGCGACCACCTGAGAAGTCGATACCCTGATTCATGCCGCGTATGGCAAGCGAAGCTATCGAGATAACTATGAGAGCTACCCATACGACAGCAGCGATACGGGCCTGACCGAGGAAATTAATCTTAGTGCCTGAGAAAAGGTTGCGGCTGATGCCGGTATCAAATGTCATATTGGCGCAACGACCGTTCTTGGTGATAAGGTCAAAGGCAATACGGGTCAGGAATACTGCAGTGAAGAATGAGCAGACCAGACCGATGATAAGTGTAGTAGCAAAGCCCTTGATAGGACCGGAACCGAATATCAGCAGGATTATACCGGTGATAATCGAAGTAAGGTTAGAGTCAAAGATTGCCGAGAAGGCATTGCTGTAACCTTCCGAGATTGCCTGACGAAGCTTCTTGCCAAGCTTAAGTTCCTCTTTGGTACGCTCGAAGATAAGTACGTTGGCGTCCACAGCCATACCGAGAGCAAGCACAATACCGGCGATACCTGACAGGGTAAGTACTGCCTGTAGTGAGGCAAGGATACCGAGAGTGAAGTAGAGGTTGAGCATCAGACCTACGTTAGCCACCAGACCCGGAACGAGACCGTAGATAGCTATCATAAAGATCATCAGCAGCACCAGAGCAACGATAAATGATACGAAGCCCTGCTGTATAGCTTCAGCACCGAGTGACGGACCGATAACGTTGTTGCTCACAACATCTACCTTTGCACTCATCTTACCTGACTTCAGTACATTGGCAAGGTCGTTAGCCTCTTCTGGAGTGAAGTTACCGGTAATCTCCGACGAACCGCCGGTGATTTCGTTATTAACGTTGGGGTAGGAGTAGACATTATTGTCAAGTACGATAGCGATAGGACGACCGATATTATTACGGGTTAGAGTTGCCCATGCCTGTGCACCGGCGTCGTTCATACGCATGTTGACGGTATTGCCGCGCATGTTGTCATATTCCGAAGTTGCTGAAGTCACAGCATCGCCTTCAAGAGCTGCATCGCCCTTCAGAGCTATAAGCTGCCAATAGGGAGTAGTCTTGTACTCCTTATCATTCTTCATCACCGGATTACCTTGTGCGTCGGTGATAGGAACATCAACCGGCTTAACTTCCCATACAGCTGTGAAGTCACTGGGGAGTTTCTGCTTGGCAAGAGGCGATGACAGTATGCTGTCAACCATAGCACGGTTAGCCGGTGCAACAAGACCGATAACCGGGCTTCCGGAACGCTGCGGACCACCGAGCAGAGCTATCAGGTTAACATGATTAACCGTGTCCTGAGCAGCGTATGCCATAGCGAAGTTATTAAGGTCATTGGCTATCTCGTTGTAGTTATACACTTCGAAGAACTCAAGGTTAGCCGAAGATTTCAGCAGTTCAGTGACACGCTCGGGTTCTTTGACACCGGGAAGCTCAAGCAGAATCTGCCCCTTCTTATCCTGAAGTTTCTGGATATTGGGGGCAACAACACCAAACTGGTCAATACGTGTGCGGAAGATGTTGAAAGCAGCATCAACCTGGCTGTCAACCTGCTTGTCGAGAGCAGCAGTCACTTCAGCGTTGCTCGAACCTGACTTTATCTTACCGAGCCACTCACCTTCGCGAACAAACAGACCTGCCATAGCACCGGGTTGTATATAGCTTGCGAACTTGGTGATGAAATCGTTGTCACTCGGTTTTACGCCAGCAGCTATAGTCTTATTGATAGCTTCGTTGATCTGAGCCAGTGCTGCATCGCCCGAAGCATACTGGCGTAGTATGTCCGGTACTGAAATCTCAAGTACGACATTCATACCGCCCTTGAGGTCCAGACCCATGCCTATCTCCATCTTACGCACCTGATTGTAGGTGTAGCCCAGATAGACTTTCTCCTTGTCGATCGAGTCGTTGAATTGTTTCAGACTTTGTTTGTAGGCATCATTGGTAACGTCGTCGGTACCTGATATGAGTGCGGCATACTCCTTAGCCTTCTTCTCATAGTGAGATGTTACAAAGGAAAAGGAAATATAAAATCCGCAAATCAGTATCAAAAGGACGGCAATGGTGCTGATAAACCCTTTGTTCTGCATTTTGTTAGATTGTTATTATTGTTGTTGTTTCTTTTTTAACGAGTTATTGGTCTGTATTACAGAAATATACATAATGCCGTCGCGGTTCGGTGAACCACGGCGACAACCTTGCGCCGGCCTTACGGAGCGGTGGCTGACGTTTTCAGCCTGCAAATATAGATGTTTTTTTTCAGCTTTCAGTGCTTTTAAGTTATAAAAAGTGTGAGTTTAGCACTCTTTAGCGTTCTGCAGCCGTTTATGTATGTTTATGACCCTTTGGTGATGGCTTGTCTATATGCAGCTTTTTTTCTACTTTTGGCGTCGAAATCTCTTATTTTTTCACTTCCTCATGAAGTATTCACGTACTCCTTTATATATTGTCGGACTTCTTATAGCCGGTCTGTTGGCAGCCTGTGCTTCGATAGGTAATCCTACCGGCGGGCCCCGCGATGAGGCTCCACCGCGTTTTGTACATTCTAACCCCAAACCCGGTGCTGTGAACGTGTCACGACAGAAAATTGATATTGAGTTTGATGAAATAGTAAATGTCAAGGATGCTTTTACCAATGTCATTGTTTCGCCAACGTCGGAGTCCAAGCCCCGTGTTACATCGCTGGGACGGCGTGTGACAGTAAACTTCCCCGATACTTTGTTGCCTAACACTACTTATACTATTGATTTCGGCAGCAGTATTGAGGATAACAATGAAGCTAACAAATTACAGAATTTCGCTTTTACTTTTTCTACAGGTCCTGTACTTGATTCGCTTATGGTATCAGGTATAGTGCTTGGTGCCGAAGACCTTGAACCACGTCCCGGCATATTGGTAGGCGTACATTCCAATATGGCTGACTCCGCTTTCGTACGTACCCGTCTCGAACGTATAGGACGTACAGATGATCGCGGCCGTTTTACTATACGCGGTCTTGCGCCCGGTACCTATCGTGTCTATGCTCTTGGCGATGTCGATAACGATTATCGTTATGCTAATCCGGAGGAAGAGATGGCTTTTCTCGAGTTTACTGTCACTCCGGAGACCGAGCGTGCCACAACGACTGATACTATATATAATATGTTGACAGGTCAGGTTGATACGGTTGTGGAACGTATGCGCACTCTGTTTCTGCCTAACGACCTGCTGTTACGTTCGTTTGTTTCCGACAAGCGTGTACAGTACCTAAGTAAATACGAACGTCTTGACTCCACACGTGTTTCGCTTATCTTTAATGCTATGGCAGATACTTTGCCACATTTCGGTATTGTAGGTGATGAGCGTCACAGTGCTGATAGCAGCGACTGGTATGTGGTGGAACGGTCGGCACATAATGATACTATAACTTATTGGCTTACTGATCCGGATATTATAGCTACCGATACTCTTTATCTTGACCTCGGCTATCTGCGTACTGATACAGCAAAGCAGTTAAGTATGTATAATGATACACTGCGTCTGCTTACCAACCGCCCGCGTGCTGTGAAGAAGAAAGCGGATAAGAAAAAGATGTCGGAGAAAGACTCGATTGCCGCTGTCATGAGTCGTATAACCCTGCCGCTTAAGGTGCTTTCGGGTAGCACTCAGGAAGTCTATAATCCGGTGGTACTGGAATTTGATGCACCGCTTACACGTCTTGATACGACAGCTTTCCATATAGAACAGAAAGTAGATACTCTGTGGACACCATTACGTGGTGACTGGAAGCTTGAACGTGTTGATTCTCTTTCACCACGACGTTTCAGAATAGAGTACCCTTGGGCTTACGGCACACAATACCGGCTTACTGTTGACTCACTGGCTGCTACCGGTATTTACGGCCGTGTCACGATGCCTTTGTCGCATGAGTTCAAGACCCGTGCTGAGGAGGATTACTCGGCCCTGACTTTCAATATAACAGGTTTTAATGATACAGTACCGGCTTTTGTCGAACTGCTTAACACAAGCGATAAACCTGTGCGCGCCGCTATACTTGACAATACCGGTACCGTAGTTTTTCGCCACTTACAGCCGGGCAAATATTACGCCCGTATCTATGAGGATTTCAACGGTAACCGACGTTACGATACCGGAGATTTCGATTCGCTGCGTCAGCCTGACCAAGTCTATTATTACCCAAAAGTCATCAATCTGAAGAAAAACTGGGAAAATACCGAGAGCTGGGATGTCTTTGCTACTGCTGTTGATATGCAGAAACCTGAAAATCTGAAGAAAAATAAACCCGAAGCCGATAAGAAGCGTCGCAACAACCGCACCACACAGGAGGAAGAAGATGAGGAAGAAGAACAGTTTGATCCTTTTGCCAATCCTTTCGCTCCTAATAATTCCCGCGATCGTGACCGTAATCGTCGCTGATATTTAAGATTATGAATATAGAAAATGTTGCCGCCTCACTGAACAGGGTTTCCGGTTCAGTTGCTTCCATGTTGAAGGTTGCTTTGCGCTCCCGCCGTGTGCCTGCGCTGAAAACTGAGGCACCTGTACGTTCACTGACTGTAATGGGCAACGGTCCGTCTCTACGCGGTGTCCTTGAAGGTGACCGTGCCGTATTACGTGATTGCGACCTTATGGCTGTCAATTTCGCTCCCAATACCTCGGCCTTCTTTGAACTGAGACCGAAGTATCTTGTTTTAGCTGATCCGCACTTTTTCTATGTCTCAGCCAGTGACGGTGATCCTAATGTAGTGCGCCTTTGGGAAAATCTTCATCGGGTCAACTGGCCTTTGCTGTTGCTTGTGCCAGTGCGCTTTGCTGCAGCTGCCAGAACCTTAGCCGAGGCCGGTAATCAACATAATAAAAATGGCCAGTTGCAGATAAAGACATTTAATACCACTCCGGCCGAAGGATTACGCTCTGTAAACCACTGGCTTTTCGATTGCAGATTAGCTATGCCGCGCCCACGTAATGTACTTATAGCCTCACTGATGTTAGGAATATGGCTTGGCTATAAAGATATTCGTATTGTCGGCGCTGACCATACATGGAGTCAGTCGCTATGGGTTGATGATATGAATCGTGTGGTATCGGTGCAGCCTCATTTCTATGAAGATAAAAAAGAAGAACTCGACCGCGTGGCAGCCGAGTATGCCGGTTATCATCTTCATGATATTTTGCGCAGCCTCACGGTTGCTTTTGAGAGCTATCACCATATAGCCTCCTACGCGACACAGCGTGGTGTCCGGATAACTAATCTGACACCCGGTTCAATGATAGATGCTTTTCCTCGTTCGCTGTGAATAACGGATATTATTGACCTGTGATAAGATGCAGCAGGTCATAACGTATATCGTTGATAAATGAACGTAACGGTGAAACTATAGGCCGGAAACGCAGATCGCCTTCGGGTACAGCTATATGCAGCGATGCAGGACAACATTCCACATGTATCGAACGACCGAGATGTAACGGTTCGCCGTCAAGCTGCGCTGGCCCCGGCTCAAGTCGTGTTATCGTGGCGGCCGAGATGCGGAACGTGTCTATAAGAGTGTTGCGGTCTATATGGCCTGTAAGCAGGCTTACACCTGCCAGAGCCTGATTGAAGGGATTGCCTGTGTGCACGACTGTCACATCGAGTAGTCCGTCGCTTACTGATGCACGTGGCGCTATGTAGGCATTGTTACCATACTGCGATGTATTGCATACCGCTATCAGAAATGCCTCTTCGGTAAGTACTGTGCCGTTGACGGCTATAGCGTATGGTTTGGGTGCATAATTGATATATTCGGCAAAGGCACTGCGTATATAGCTCAGGCGTCCGCGGCGTTTCTCATTAGCGAAGCGCTCCGACACCACAGCATCGAAACCCACACCGAAAGTGCAGAAAAACGGCAATTTATTAGCCTGTCCGTGATCTGCGGTTATAACATTGCCACGGGCTATGATATCAAGTGCGCGTCGGAAGTCCTGCGGTATATTGAGTGTGCGTGCCAGACCGTTCCCCGATCCACAGGGTACTATACCTAATACTGTGGAAGTATTACAGAGTGCCTGAGCTACTTCATTGACTGTGCCGTCGCCGCCGGCAGCGATGACAAGATCAAAATGCTCGGCTGTAGCTGAGAGCGCCATAGCGTATGCATGGCCTGCTCCGGCAGTCTCTGCCCAGTCAAGTGTATAACCGACCGGCCCTAACGCCATGCGTGTCTGGGCTGCGAGATGCTGCTTGTCACGGGTACCCGAAATAGGATTAATGATCAGTAGTGCTCGTTTCATGGTTGCAAATTTACGAAATTATTTGCTTGATATGTCTAAATAGGCTAACTTTGCAATGTCTACTTCTTACCGCCGGTCACAGCGACTGCATCGGTAAGTCCAATCTACTTCTGCCGGCGTTCCGTACGGCCTTATCAGTAAAATATCCTTGTAAGTGAAGATACATCACGAAGGCACCAATATTCTGGTGCTACTGTTCATAGTGTTGGCCGTGCTCAACGTGCCTGTATGGCTTTTTCTGCCTCCTCCGGTGTTGCCGGCAATATTCTCGGCTGTATCGGTGGTGTTCTACCTGTTTGTTTTCAATTTCTTCCGCTGTCCCAAACGTCGCTTTCGCGGCGACCATACCGGTATAGTGGTCAGTTCGGTAGACGGCAAAGTAGTAGCGCTTGAAAAAGTTTATGAGGACGAGTGGTTGCATGCCGACGCTATTATGCTGTCGGTGTTTATGTCGCCTCTGAACGTTCATGCCAACTGGTATCCTGTTGACGGTACTGTGGAATATGTTGCCCATCATTCCGGACGCTTTCTCTCGGCCTATCTGCCTAAAGCCAGTACCGAGAACGAGCGTAGCACTATCGGTATATTGTGCAACAACGGCCAGCGTATCGTTGTGCGCCAGATAGCCGGCGCTATGGCACGCCGTATCGTCACTTATGCCCAGCCTGGCGACCACGCTTCAATTGATGAGCATCTCGGCTTCATCAAATTCGGTTCACGTGTTGATCTCTATCTACCGCTCGACGCCGATATTCTTGTCACTCTCAAGCAGGTGACACGCGGTGGTGTCACACCTGTTGCCCGGCTCCGTCCAGCCTCAGAAACTATTTCAGCCTCATAACCGCGACCCTCAATTTCCGCTCTCACTTATAACTCCCACCATCTTCACTCATGCTCACCCGCCATCTTCCTAACGCTGTCACCTGTCTCAATGTGGCCTCAGGTGTACTTGCCATTATCTTTGCTTCGCGTGGCGAGGCACCCATGGCCGGACTTCCTGCCTGGCAGTGGGGTTTTATTTTTATCTGTATAGCTGCTGTAGCCGACTTTCTTGACGGTTTTGTGGCGCGTCTGTTGCATGCTTATTCCGATATGGGCAAAGAGCTTGATTCACTTTGCGACCTTGTCAGTTTCGGTGTAGCTCCGGCTATCCTGCTCTTTAACTGTATGGAAGCCAACGAAACTTTACCTTGGCTCAAATGGCTTGCTGTAATTATACCTGTAGCTGGTGCTTTGCGTCTGGCTAAATTCAATATAGATACACGTCAGACAACTTCATTCATAGGCCTTCCTATTCCGGCTAATGCTATATTCTGGATAGGATTTGTTGCTCTTGTACGTCAGCAGCAGGTGGATTTCCTGTGTCAGTGGTATTGGTATATACCTCTTGTACTTCTTGAGTCATGGCTTATGATAAGCGAAGTACCGTTGTTTTCGCTCAAATTCAAGACATGGGGCTGGACAGGCAATGCCCGTCGTTGGCTGCTGATAGCAGCTGCTGTAGTGCTGGTATTCTGTCTGGGCTGGAGCGGTCTGCTATGGCTCATACTCTTCTATGTGGCTTTATCACTGACTGCACGTTCGCAGGCGGCCCAGTAATCCCTGGCGCTTCCGATACGGATGTGGCATTAGTCCGGGGCTATATACGATTGGCACGAAACTTGCCGTTATCAATTATATAAATATGAATTAAACAAGCTTTGCGCCGCTGTGATATGACAGGCCGGCGACAAGCCGACATTGAATATGCACACAATACTTCTTATAATCCTTATCCTTGTAGCGCTTTGGCTGCTCAGGCCGATAATATGGCGTCTGGTACAGCCGATGGTGCAGCGCTATGTGGCTCGTAAGACTGAAGATTTCATACGCCGTGCCGCCGGGATGCCTCCGCGTCCCAAACAGGAACGCCGTCAGAAGAAAGAAGCCTCTGACTCAACCGCTGAAACACACGATACACGGGGCGAATGGTTCTATGATACCGGTGAACGTCGCCGTCGTCAGCAGCAGCGACGTCGGTCAGGACGTGAACCTCTGATACCTAAAGAATACGCTGTGGATGTGGAGTTTGTCGAGATTCGTGACTATTCTTCAGCTACAGTGATAGGTGAGGATAATTCCGGACGTCAGCAGATTTATCATGAAAGTCAGGTTAGTGACGCTGAGTATGTTATGATTAAGCCCAAACGCTCATGAGTACCGTAGAGCCGGTCAGAACACTTTATGTAAGCGACCTTGACGGGACGCTTTTAGGAGCTGACAGCCGTGTGTCACCGACTTCGTGCGTTATGCTTAACGAAGCTATTGAACAGGGAGCACTGTTTACTGTCGCTACTGCACGTACACCGGCTACGGTGGCGCCGTTACTTGCTGATGTCAGTATGCGTCTTCCGGCCATTGTCATGACCGGTACAGCAACATGGTGTCGTGATACACGTGCTTATTCAGATGTACATTCTCTTACTACCCGTGATGCTGACCGTATAATCGCTCTCTGCGACCGTATGGGGCTTCCGGTGTTTGTCTATACATTGCGTGACAATGTATTACATGTCTATCATACCGGGCCGCTTACCGATGCTGAACGTGCGTTTATGGCTGAACGCCTTCACACCCCTTTCAAATGTTTTCATGTGCCTTCGTCAGGTATATCGATGCCTCCCTACACTTTAGGTGAGGTGCTGTTGTTATTTGCCCTGCGTCCTACAGACCAAGTGGCACCTGTATATGAACAGCTGCGTTATGATAACGGCTGTAATCCTGTGTTTTATCATGAAAAAGCCGGAAGTGATACTGCACTTATGGAAGTTTTTGCTCCGGGTGTGTCGAAAGCCGGAGCTATACATGATGTGGCTCGGCAGTGCGGTGCTACTAGAATAGTGGCATTCGGCGATAATATCAACGATATTCCTATGCTCAAGGCAGCAGATGTAGCAGTAGCAGTAGCCAACGCTATGCCGGAGGTTATAGAAGTGGCCGATGTGGTTATAGGACCTAATACTGCCGACTCTGTACCACGTTTCATTCTTGACGATATGGCGAAGTTCTGACTTTGCCTGTAACCGATATTTCTTTCTAATTTCAGAATATGCGCAGCATCTACGAACGTCAACGAGCCGGCAAATATATATTTCTTGCTATATCTGCCGTAGCTATAATAGTGTTTCTGCTTATCTCCAACAATCTTGTCAAGGAGCTTGCACAGCAGGAACGTGAACGTATGAACATCTGGGCTCAGGCTACCGAACGTCTTGCACAGGCTGAGGTAGATACTGATTTTGAATTTCTTTTAGCTATTATAAGTCAGAATAATTCTATTCCGGTGTTGGTGTCTGATGCTGATTTCAATATTATTGACTTTCGTAATTTCCGTCTGCCTCAGCCTGAGGAGGAAGAAAATCCTACTTTCGAGGAGCTTTCGGAACGTAACCGTACCTATCTGCTGACACGTCTTAAGAGTGCTGGAGGAGACACACCTCTTCACGAGATGGCTCTGGTTAATCCACATTTTATAGAGGTAGAGGTTTACACTAATGCTTATCAATATATCTATTACGAAGATTCGCTGTTGCTGCGCAGTCTGAGCCTGTATCCCTACATACAGATTATAGTGATGGTGATACTCGCTGTCATTATCTATCTGGCTGTGGTCTATACAAAGCGTGCCGAACAAAACCGTGTGTGGGTAGGTTTGTCTAAAGAGACAGCCCATCAGCTTGGTACTCCTATCTCGTCGCTTATGGCATGGACTGAATATCTGGAGTCAACTGGCACAGAAAAGGAAGTGACGACTGAAATAGACAAAGATGTGCGTCGCCTTTCGGTTATTGCCGACCGTTTTTCCAAGATAGGTTCTGTTCCCGAATTGCAACTTGAGTATCTTAACGAGACAGTCAGCCGTTCTCTCGACTATATGAAGAGTCGTATATCCGGCAAGGTAACTGTCAACATGCACCTCAGTGATGATGACCATGGTGTTTGGCTGTCGAGACCATTGTTTGAATGGGTAATGGAAAACCTTACCAAGAACGCTGTTGATGCTATGGAAGGTTCAGGGCAGCTTGATATAACAACAGGTACAGACCGTGATAAAGTATGGATAGAAGTACGTGATACCGGCAAAGGTATTGCCCGTAAAAACTTTAAGACGGTCTTCAATCCCGGCTACACTACCAAGAAACGCGGCTGGGGACTTGGCCTTACCCTCGTCAAACGCATAATCGAAGAATACCATGGCGGCCGTATCTTCGTCAAGGAATCCGAACTGGGTCGCGGCACTACCTTCCGCATCGAAATCCCAATCACTCGCAAGGGCTCTCGTCCCACTTCCAAATGAAAATTTCTTATATTGTTTTTTGTTAGAATCCTATATCATACCGGCTATCTGTTTCTCTACTGCATTGCGGATAAAGGCACTAATAGAAATACCGGCTTGTTTAGCAAGGCTCGCTATTTTGCTATGTGTGTCAGGTGATAGACGTATATTTAAATTTCCTGTATAACTTTTACGTGGCTCTATACCTTCAGATTTGCAATAAGCAAGATAGTCATCTACTGCTCCGTAGAAATCTTCCCGAAGTTCTGTTACAGTCTCTCCTTGATAGGTAATCATAGTGTCATGTGGTAAGGCAAGTACTTTGCCGTAAAGACAGTTGTCTTCTTCGCTGACTTCAATACTACCCACATACCCTTTATATTTCATTGTATTCATATCATCTTATTATTTTTTAGAAATTCCATTACCTGTTTCATCACGTATGGTTTAACAATACTATTTGGATGAGGCTTATGAGCAATGTATGAACTCTCACCTTTCCTAAATATAACGCGAGAGCCACTTGTTTATCCCTTATTTCCCATTTCATAACCATATAACGCAAATAACCTAACAAGTTCATTCCATGTGAAATCGTTAGGTTGAGATTTAAAACGGTCTATAAGTTTATTTTTGTTCCCATATTTATATGGCAAAAGTAATTAAATTTTAATTACAAAGCAAGATTGTTTTAGAGGTATTATAAATGCCTAAGGCGCCTATCCTCACGGATCGGCGCCTTGTGTGTTTTCCATAATACTTTCTAACTAACCTAAC
>CAMWVA010000074.1 GCA_947177575.1 uncultured Porphyromonadaceae bacterium
GTTTAATATAGTCTATTTCCACAAAATAATTTTTAAGATAAGTAATTATCTTAAAGATATACTTATTTATCATTGGTTAGCTACTCATAATGAAAAAATCGATTATATGGTTATTGACAATTGTAATGTCAATTACTTTTGGAGCCCTACTATATTTTCAGATTATGTATCTTGAAAATATGGTAAAAATGCGCGAAGAACAATTTTCAGAAAATGTCATGCGTTCGCTATACGCTACTGCCAGTTATCTGGAAAAGCGTGAAGCTTTACATTTTCTTGAGAAAGACGTAAATATTATTGAATCTACCTTCTACGACACTTACCGGGAAGGTGATGATAACTTCTCTTTCGAAAAAAATAGTAACGAAAACTATTCTGATTATCTATTACGTGCTGACCAACCACAGCCTTTAAGTACACGATATCGTAATATGCAGGAAATAATTCGTAGTCAGTATCTTTATCAAAAAGGTTTACTTAATGAGGTAATACTAAATATTCTGCAAGAGTCATCAAGCCGCCCTGTATTAGAAAGAGCTGATTCAACTATTATACGCCAGTATCTTTCAGCTGAATTAACTAATAATGGTCTCTCTGTACCTTACGTATTCGCTATAGAAGACTCAAAAGGTGCTCTATTATATGCTACTGATGGTTTTAATTCTCAAGCACAAAAAGGTAAATATACTGTCTCACTTTTTTCTCATACTTCTAATCCCTATGAGCTTCAGATAGAATTTCCTACTAAGAATAATTATATTTTTTCTTCAGTACGCTTTATTATTCCGACTTTAGCCCTTACACTAATTTTACTTATAATTTTCCTATATACTATTCTTTTAGCCTTCCGCCAGAAGAAATTATCCGAAATGAAGACGGATTTTATAAATAATATGACTCATGAATTAAAAACACCTATCTCGACCATATCGTTAGCTGGACAAATGTTAAGCGATGACTCTGTACGTAAGTCTCCTACTACTTTAAAGCATCTTTCACAAGTTATTACAGACGAATCAAAACGTCTGCGTTTCCAAGTTGAGAAAGTATTACAAATGTCTGTTTTTGACAATCAGAGTAGCGCATTAAAGTTTACTGTCTTAGATGCTAATACTGTGATTCAATCTGTAGTACATACATTCAAGATAAAAGTTGAAAAATTCGGTGGCACAATCACTACAAATCTTGATGCTCAAAATGCTTTAGTCCGTGTAGATGAAATGCATTTTACCAATGTTATATTTAATCTTCTTGATAATGCAGTCAAATACATGCGTGAAGATACTGCTCCGATGCTTTTAATCTCAACACTTGACATTGATAACTCAAGATTAGAAATCAGAATTAGAGATAATGGTATAGGAATAAAGAAAGACGACCTGAAGCGTATCTTTGATAAATTTTACCGTGTTTCAACAGGCAATAGACATGATGTCAAAGGTTTTGGCCTGGGCTTAGCCTATGTAAAGAAAATGGTAATATTATTCAAAGGTAATATACAGGTTGAGAGTGAAATAGGTAAAGGTTCTACTTTTATAATACACCTGCCTTTATATAAGTCCGATTTTGACTCAACCGATAGGTCACAAGAGCCGTTATAATTATAACAGAATTTATATATTGTGAAAATTAATAAAAATAATATAATATGGATGACAAAGTAAAAATCCTTTTATGCGAAGATGACGAAAATCTTGGGATGCTTCTTCGGGAATTTCTGCAAGCCAAAGGATTTAATGCCGATCTGTTTTCGGATGGAGACAAGGGCTATAAGGCTTTTCTCAAAGGCAAATATGATCTCTGTGTACTTGACGTAATGATGCCCAAAAAAGACGGGTTCACCTTAGCACAGGAAATCCGGAATGTAAATTCCGAAGTTCCTATAGTCTTCCTAACTGCAAAAGCTCTTAAAGAAGATGTTTTGGAAGGTTTCAAACTCGGTGCTGATGATTACATTACTAAACCCTTCTCTATGGAGGAGTTAGTTTTCCGTATTGGTGCTATTTTACGTCGTGTTAAAGGTAAAAAAGAAAAAGAAATAACACTGTATAAGATTGGTAAGTATACTTTTGATACCCAGAAACAGGTACTCATAGCTGATGACAAGACTCAGAAACTTACTACTAAAGAATCAGAGTTGTTAGCGCTACTATGTTCACATATTAATGAAATCCTGGAACGTAATTTTGCCTTGAAATCGATATGGATTGACGATAATTACTTTAATGCACGCAGTATGGATGTATATATTACGAAACTTCGTAAATTATTGCGTGATGACCCCTCTATCGAGATTATTAACATTCATGGTAAAGGTTATAAACTTATTGCTCCTACTCAGGACTCAGA
This sequence comes from uncultured Porphyromonadaceae bacterium, assembly GCA_947177575.1. Classification (GTDB taxonomy): domain Bacteria; phylum Bacteroidota; class Bacteroidia; order Bacteroidales; family Muribaculaceae; genus Lepagella. The sequence goes on from CAMWVA010000074.1 coordinate 2,350, forward strand.
AGCTTGAGTAATAAACTTGGTTACTTAATGCTGTTCGAGTTCGGACAGCATTTTTTATTATTGGATTTTTTAATTTGTCAAAATATTTTTATACTTTTGATTCGGATATGACATACCTTTTGTTTTAAGTATTGTCAAATACCGATAGGACAGTTAACTCTTTACAACATGGCGATTGATATCAGACTTTTAGCTGAATGGGAGCCTCAAGCTGCAATATTGTTAGCTCTGCCCCACTCATCAACTGACTGGAGCGAGGTGCTGAAACAAGCATATAATCAATATACGAAACTTATTGAGGCTCTACTAAAACATAATTACAATGTTATCCTTCTAAAACCTGAACAGGAGGATATTAATGATTGGCTTAAATCACTCTCATGTAATCAAGATAGACTGTTCCAAGTTGAAGCTACATATAATGACACATGGACTAGAGATTATGGTCCAATTACCATTAGAAAGAATGGCGAACTACGTGCCCTTGATTTTGGATTCAACGGCTGGGGACTAAAATTTGCAGCCGATAAGGATAATCTTATAAATTATAATTTAGCCGTTAAAAATATAATTTCATCGGTATTATACAGAAATAATAGGGATTTTGAGCTTGAGGGTGGTTCAATAGAAACGGACGGCCAAGGTACACTTCTGACGACAAGTAAATGTTTGTGTTCTCCTAATAGAAACGGCGGTAAAACTAAACAGGAACTAACAGAGATACTCCATAAGCGTTTAGGCGTATCTCATATATTGTGGCTTGATTATGGTGCTTTAGCAGGAGATGATACTGATTCTCATATAGATACTTTAGCACGTATGGCACCTGATGATACAATTCTTTTCGTCGGATGTCGAGACGTTCAAGACGAGCATTTCGAAGAGCTTCTTAAAATGAGAGCTCAGCTAACTCTGTTCCGGACTCCTGAAGGCAAGCCTTATAATCTTATCGAACTCCCCTTACCTGATCCTATTTACGATAGTAACGGTATGAGATTACCAGCCACTTATGCAAATTACTTAATAACAGACCGACATATTTTTATGCCTACCTATGGTCAGCCTGAAAAAGATTTATTAGCCTCACAAACAATTAGGATTGCTTTTCCTAATCATCAGATAGTAGGAGTAGATTGTACTACTTTGATACTACAGCATGGCTCGTTGCATTGTGCTACTATGCAACTTTACCCAGGTGAAACCTTTATATAATATAAAGGTACTCTATATAGGCTATTGATAAATTATAAAATTCAGATTTAGCTAATACTTTATTTATATGGATTTTGAAACTGTATCCTCTCAGATACCGTCAGATAAACTTATTAATGTAGGTATCGTACAACACTTCTTTAGTGATGATATAGACTCTAACCGAGCCCGTAATCTATCAGCAATTGAAAATCTCGCGAGCGAAGGTGCCCAACTTGTTGTACTTTCAGAACTACACGATTCGCTTTACTTCTGCCAAACAGAAAATGTTGATAATTTCCAGCTTGCTTGCGAGCTACCTGGAGATTTCACTGACTTTTATGGAGAAGCCGCAGCTAAAAATAATGTTGTAATTGTCACCAGTACTTTTGAAAGGCGAGCTCCAGGGTTATATCACAATACAGCTGTTGTTTTTGAAGCAGATGGTTCAGTCGCTGGTATCTTTAGAAAAATGCATATTCCTGATGATCCAGGCTTCTACGAGAAATTCTACTTTGCCCCTGGTGATATTGGATTCGAACCAATTGTTACTTCAGTGGGTAAATTAGGTGTATTAGTATGCTGGGATCAATGGTATCCTGAGGCTGCACGCCTTATGACATTAAAAGGTGCTAATATACTCATTTATCCAACAGCGATAGGTTGGAATCCTGATGATGAGCAAACAGAAAAAGAACGTCAGCGTGATGCCTGGATTACCATTCAGCGTGCACACGCAATAGCTAACGGTATACCTGTAATTAGTGTAAATCGTTGTGGCTTTGAAGAAGATCCTTCTGGTCAGACATCAGGTATAGATTTTTGGGGGTCAAGTTTCGTGGCAGGGCCACAAGGAGAATTTTTATTTATAGCTCCTGATAATTCGCCGACAGAATCAGTTGTTGAGGTTGATATGAAACGCTCAGAAGAAGTCCGGCAATGGTGGCCTTTTTTACGTGATCGCAGAATTGATTCATACACACAACTTACCAGACGATTTATTGATTAACGTTGTACGTCTGATTCTATAAATTCTATATTCCATGTCTCATAATAAAAACTCAGAATTTTCTTATTCAGGGATTGTGATAAACGGCTTTATTATGGTCGTTGTCACATTTATAATATTACCTGCCATAGCATTATTAAGTTTATGGATGTTTTCTGATTTAATCATCGGAATTGTTATAGCTGCTATTATTGGTCTATTTGTTCTGATTTCTCTCGGTGGTTTCTTTATTCAGGAACCGAATGAAGCCCGTGTTATGATCTTTTTTGGTTCCTATGCCGGTACCTGCCGACAAGTCGGTTTTTATTGGGCAAATCCTTTTATAACACGTAAAAAACTTTCCTTACGTATTCGTAATATGGATATTGAACCTATAAAGGTAAATGATAAAATAGGTAATCCTGTACTCATTGGTATGGTATTGGTATGGAAAATCAAAGACACATATAAAGTCGTATTTGATCTTGATTCCCAATCACTCGGAGTAGGTTCATCTATTAATGCCCGTGCTCTCGATACTTTCGTAAGAATCCAGAGTGATGCAGCTCTACGTGAAGTGACAGGTCAGTTTGCGTATGATCCTACAGATTACTCCGAACATGGAGGACATGAACAGCATAATATAACTTTACGTGATGGCGGAGATATAATAAATAATCTGTTAGAAAAGAAAATCAACGAACGTCTGGAAATGGCAGGTATGGAAGTAGTAGAAGCCAGATTAAATTATTTAGCCTATGCACCGGAAATTGCTGCCGTAATGTTACGACGCCAACAGGCAGCTGCAATTATTTCTGCACGTGAAAAAATTGTAGAGGGTGCGGTCTCAATGGTTGAAATGGCCCTGCATGAACTTGAACAGCGAAATGTAGTAACTCTTACACAAGAAAATAGAGCGGCCTTAGTCGGTAACCTTATGGTGGTACTGTGCGGAGATGAACCTGTAACTCCGATGCTTAATACTTCTCAATCATAAAAACTGTTTTTTATCACTCAAATATGGATAAAGAAATAGTAATCGATAACTTAAAAATTCATTATGATGAGACAGGACCTTTAACAGGTCAGGAGGTAATACTAATGCATGGCTGGGGATGCAATACTTCAACTGTACGTTCTATAGCCGCTGCTTTAGAAAATTCTCTCCACATCTACAATATCGATTTACCCGGACATGGTAAAAGCCAAGAACCCCCTTCTGTTTGGGGGATTGAGGACTTTACACATCTAATTGAAACATTTGCACAACAACTCCAAATTAAACGACCTACTCTGATTGGTCATTCATTTGGAGGACGTATTGCTATATTAATGGCCTCACGTTCTGATATTAGCAAAGTTGTATTAGTAGACGCTGCGGGTATCAAACCTAAAAGATCTATAAAATATTATCTTAAAGTATACTCTTTCAAAACAGGACGTAAAATAGCATCTCTGTTATTACCTTCAGCTTTAGCTGATAAAATAATTGAAGGATGGCGTAATAAAAATGGTTCAGCCGATTATCAGCAAGCTTCACCAATTATGCGGGCCGTTATGAGTAAATGTGTCAATGAAGATTTAAAATATGTAATGCCTGATATATCGGCTCCGACTTTACTCATCTGGGGACGTAATGACACAGCCACACCTTTACAAGATGCTCACACAATGGAATCTCTGATTCCTGATTCCGGACTTGTAACCTTTGATGGGTGCGGGCACTATTCTTTTTTAGATAATCCCTATGGTTTCCGGAAAGTGCTATGCGAATTTCTTAAAGATGAAATGTCTTTATTAGGTAAAGCTTGAATCCATTCTTCTATACTTACCTTTATTCAATATTTGATTTATGAATATCCTTCTTATAGTAGTCTATATTATAGCCGGTATCTATATGATCATGAACTTTAAACATGATTTGCAGATGCTCCAGCAGAATAGTTATCGTCTAAAACGCTATTGGAGATGGCAATCCGGCAATTTAATGGACTCTTGGAGATTGACTGATGTTGCTCTTCTTCTATTGCTATTTTCACGATTATTATACAATGAATTAGCAGTAATAATAATAGGACTGGTGTTAGCATTCAAAACTATTATTATAATACGTAAGAAATATAAAAAACCACTCGTATTCACTCCAAGAATCTGGCGTCTTTATAGTGTTACAGCTATATTAGGAATAGCTATATTTTGTACAGTACTATTTTCTTGCGCTGGAAAATCGGAAATATTAGGTTTTTATTCTTCTGTAACAATTACTCTTGGCACATTATTGTTGATTACCATATTTTCATGGCTACCTGTTATGATAGCTTTATGGCTTCTTAGTCCTATTGAAAAACTTATCAACAGACACTATTATAATGACGCTCTTCGTATTCTAAAATCCATGCCCGAACTTAAGATAATAGGTATCACAGGCTCATACGGGAAAACAAGTACCAAACATTATCTTCAGAAGATTTTATCTGAAGATTATGATGTACTTATTACTCCAGGATCATATAACACACCACTTGGGGTAATTAGAACCATACGTGAAATGATGAAACCATATAATGAAGTTTTTATATGCGAAATGGGAGCTAAACAAAAAGGTGATATCAAAGAAATATGTGACCTTGTTCACCCTTCTATAGGAATAATAACTTCTGTAGGGCCTATGCACCTTGAAACTTTTGGTTCTTTAGAGAACGTTCAGGCTACAAAGTTCGAACTTATAGATGCTTTGCCAACCGAAGGATTAGGAGTAATTAATAATGATTTTCCACTCTGTGCCTCACGACAGGTAAATAATGTTAAAGTATTACGATATACCGTTACAAATCAACCAAATAGTCAATACGAAGCACATGATATTAAATATAGTCATGATGGTACTACATTTACTTTAAAAGGTCCGGATAATTTGAATCTAAAACTTCAGACTCAATTAGTCGGTGAAGGAAATATTGCAAATTTATTGGGAGCTATAATCATAGCATTATACTTAAATGTTTCTCCAGAAAAAATAAGATATGCCGTTTCTCAGATTAAACAGGTTGAGCATCGTCTTAATATAAAACGCACTCCTTCAGGAGTAACTATAATTGATGATGCATTTAATTCAAACCCAACCGGAGCTCGCATGGCAGTTGATGTTCTGAAAGGTTTTACTAATGGTAAACGTATAATTGTTACACCTGGTATGATTGAACTTGGAAGTGAACAGTATAAGCTAAATCGTGAATTAGGTGAATATATAGCAGGAAAAATAGATATTGCCATCGTTGTAGGAAAATACAATCGTGAAGCCATTGTCGAAGGTCTTAAGAATCAAAATACAGAAGATACAAAAATTATTATCGTAGATACTTTTAATCAAGCTCAGGAAAAACTGCAATCATTATTATCTCCTACTGACACAGTACTCTACGAAAATGACCTTCCTGATACATTTAAATAATCAAAGCATGTTGAGAACCTATTTAATACTGTATTTTTATGCAGCCTACAGATATACATAAATCTACTCCGATACCACATATTTCATTCTGGCAATATGCAGAAAAAATATTTCATTATATTTTACCACTTGCTGTATCAGTCGGACTAATAATATGGCTCTTTAAAAAAGTAGACTTCAAAGATATGATTGACGTCTTAAAGAACGGAGTTAACTATTGGTGGCTTATCCTGATGATGGTAGTACTTACTCTATCACGTGCCATACGTGGTATCAGATGGGGTTATCAGCTTAGAGCTGCTGGTATACCCGATCTACCCCCTATAGCAGAGATAATGTCTATATTTGGTGCCTATGCTCTGAACCTTGTATTCTCATGGTTAGGCGAAGCGTGGAGATGCTTATATGTAGCACGTAAACAACGTACATCCCTTTCAACAGTTGTAGGTACAGATATAGGAGATCGCGCTTCTGATGCTGTCGTGGTGATGGCACTTGTATTTATATCATTTTTTGTGGCACGTCCTGCACTTGATAAATTTCTCATGCACTATGCAGTAGGAAAGGACTTATTTCATTTCTTTACAGACGTATGGATATGGTGTGGACTCGCATTAATAGGATTAGTCATCTGGGCAATAGCAAAATTCTTTTCTCATTGTAAGTACGTAGAAAATATCGAAAAAGTTATAAAAGAACTTTGGAGTGGTTTCAAAGTACTTTTTACTATGCATCATAAGCTGGCTTATTGGACTCTCACACTCTGTATTTGGACATGTTACTTTTTAGAAACATATCTTTGCTTTTTCGCTTTTCCATTCTTAAAACCATTGTTTACTGACCCAGGAATGTTTTATGGCCTCGTACCCGGTCTTATAGTATTCGTATTTGGTTCTTGTAGTATTGCAGTCCCTTCTACAGGAGGACTTGGTCCATGGAATCTTGCTGTGATGTTTGCCCTCTCATTATATGGAATAGGTACCACTGAGGCTGCAGCATATTCCTTTATAGTATGGGGATTTCAGACTGGTATTCAGATTGTACTTGGTATTATATGCGCATTATATGTAATGGGTACAAAATCATCAGTAAATAAATGTGATAATTCTGATGATAAACATACATAAGTTTAGTTTCTGAATGTAATATGACGCTATGAATTTAATTCATAGCGTCATATTACATTCAGAAACTAATACGCCCGTTTTTAGCTTGATTAAGCATTTTTTCACCGGGAATCAGATATACTTCGAGCCTTCTGTTAGCCTCACGATTCTCCATAGAATCATTCGGACGTAAAGGCATATCGTCACTAAGCGCATACGAAAACAAATAACTTGTATTAACGCCTTGTTTCTCAAACCATTCAAATACTGCGTCTACTCTATCTACAGTTAATTCATCTCTATACTGTTCAGAACCTGTGTTGTCTGTGTGCATCACTAACATTACTCTATACATATCAGGATCTTTAAGATAACGTGTTAGAGGAGCGAGAAATGATGCTGCACCATCTCTTAATGTAACCTCATTTGGACTGAATAAACGTGAAGCTGGTATAGTCACTAACAAAACCTCTCTGTTACGATAAGCCTCAACACCGCATACATTAGGATTATATTTTTTCAATAACCAATTACGACCTTCCTTCTGTTGAAACTCCTGAATTAACTTTGAATGTTTACCAAGTTCTACACTCTTCAACATCTGTACAAAAGACATCTCATCAAGGGCCTCATCCCGGCCATTACGAGGAGGAGCCTCCTCTGCAGCAGCATAAAAAATACTGGTAAGTAAAATTACACTTATGTAAGCTACTTTACAGAAAGATTTAAACAAAATCTTCAATCGACTTCTCATACTCAAGGTCTCCTTTTACTATCATTTCTACATCTGCGGGATCCATAAGTATCTCTTTATCATTTGCTAATTCCTTCTTTACAAAAGAAGTAAGGCCTTTTACATCCAATATTTCATCATCGGTAGTAGAGGCATCAAGACTAAGATAACCGTTTTTCTCATACCAATCCCAAATGATATCTATCACGTAGAGAATTTCGTCATCACTATACTTGGAACTTATTTCTTTACCTACAAATTCACGAATGAACTTTACAGCATCATCCTCATCAAATTTATATGAATCACTCATCTTTAATTTACTTTTATAATTTTATTCTTTTTTATTGACATTATTCAAATCAAGCAGCCCTTCCGGCAGATTCATCTCCACACATCTTGAATCTGAATCAATAGATGATATGAGTTCTTCTACTGCTGGTATATATATTTTCTCTCCTTCAGGACTTTCAACAATAAACAGAACATTATCTGTAGTATCATCAACTTCCTTTATTTTTCCAATTAATCCTAAGACATCATCTAAAATATCATAACCTACCAGATCATCTAAGAATACGACATCATCACTACTGTCCGTATTATTAGCAAATTCAGCTACAGCTTCCTTTAAAGCATAGATAATCTTATTAACAAATGGTTTAGCTTCAGATTCACTATTGATACCTTCAAGTTTTACTAAATATGAAAATGTACCTTTATTACGTATATTCTCACAATAAAAAGGAACATAAATGCCATCAATATCTATAATAATAGCATTACCTTCAGTAAGAAATTCCGGCTCAATATCCAATAGAGCATTTAGCTCACCTTTAAGGGCGTGCGTTTTCTGAAACTTTCCAATTTCAGTGAGTTGTTTTTCTTCTATCATAGTTTTAATTTTCGGAGTTATAACCATACTCCTATATTTTTACTACAATTTAACTCTTATAAATGTTGGGGCTATACTGATTATATTATTCTATACGTGTTATCCGTGCACCTAACTTATTAAGTCTTGTATCTATACACTCATAACCACGATCAATCTGATTAATATTATGAATAATACTTTTTCCCTGAGCTGCCATAGCAGCAATCAGCAAAGCTATTCCGGCACGGATATCTGGAGATTCCATCTCAGCTCCGTGAAGACTGTTGAAACGTCCTGAACCTATGACAGCTGCTCTATGAGGATCACATAATATTATTTTAGCACCCATATCAATAAGTTTATCCACAAAAAACAGTCGACTTTCAAACATCTTCTGATGTATAAGAACACTTCCCTTAGCCTGAATTGCAGTCACAAGAAAGATACTTAACAAATCAGGCGATAAGCCAGGCCATGGAGCATCTGCAAAAGTCATTATTGAACCATCTATAAAATTCTCAAGTTCATATATTTCCTTTTGATTTACTCTTATATCATCTCCGATTACTTCCAAATTTATGCCTAACCTGCTAAAAGCATAAGGCATCATACCCAAATCATGTAGACCTACATTCTTTAATGTTATGTCACTACCTGTCATAGCAGCAATACCTATAAAACTTCCAATTTCAATCATATCAGGAAGAAGAGAATGGATTGTACCATTTAATGTACTGACACCATGTATCGTCAAAAGATTCGAACCAACACCTTCTATATCTGCCCCCATATTATTCAGCATTTTACATAATTGCTGTATATAGGGTTCACACGCAGCATTATATACAGTTGTCGTACCCTTAGCTAAAACAGCTGCCATTATCACATTGGCGGTCCCTGTTACAGAAGCTTCGTCAAGAAGCATGTAGGAACCATTCAAGCCATCAGGTGCACTTATAACATATACTTTTTCGTCTTTTTCATACTCAAAAGTAGCTCCAAGTTTTTCTATTCCTAAAAGATGCGTATCCAGCCTGCGACGTCCTATTTTATCTCCGCCGGGTTTAGGTAATACAGCTGTTCCGAAACGTGCTACCATAGGTCCCACAATCATTACAGAACCTCTTAGACGCTGAGCCTTCTTTTTGTAGGCCTCAGTATGAATATAATCAATATTTACCTCATCAGCTTGAAATTCATAGCTATTTTCTGTGAGTTGCTGTACTTTTACACCCATATCGGCCAATAACGAAATCAGATTACGGACATCAGCTATGACAGGTATATTTGAGATTACTACTTTCTCTGAGGTCAGAAGTGTCGCACATATTACTTGTAGAGCCTCATTTTTAGCCCCTTGAGGAGTAATAGAGCCATGCAGACGATGTCCGCCTTCGACAATAAATGTACTGCTCATATTTTATTGAGTCTAAAATAAGCTTCTTATTTCTTCTTTTTTTTCTTTGTCTTAATCTGCGGCTCCGCTTCAAAGAAATCATGAAGTATATATTCTTCTGGATCAAGATTTATAAGTCCACCAGAGAAATGTGATAAATCTGCAAGTACACGACTGTCGCTTACACCATCTTTATTTTGAGAAAGAAGCATTTTCTTCATGTGATGGGCTACCATCGATACAAGTACATCTTTATCATCACAGTTAGGCATATCTGAAACTATCTTTACTATCTGAGGTAACAGACGTCCATACTGTCGATGATAGGGTCCGGATGTGGTATATGGTACCTTAGCAGGTTTAGGGTGCATACTTGACTGATCTGCCACTTCTATTGGAAAATCTATATCAAGTTTAAAACCACACATTATATTTAGATGGTCCCAAAGCTTCTGAAGATTGCCATTATCACCTACCATACTGGGAAATAAATTTGCCATAACCTCAATAATTTCATAGGCACAGTGAGTTCGTTCTTCTCGATCTTCTATAGAAAGACAATAATCCGCCATTTGCTGAATGTTCCTTCCATACTCAGGCAGTATCATCCGTGGTAAACTCGTATTATACGGTATCATTTTAATGAAAGGCATCTCTGCATGAGCAGATTTAGACGATGCTGAATGAGGTGTTGCAACTACCTTGTCCGAATCAGTAAGATAGTCTTCATTCATCTGTATATCAAAATCCTGTATCATTTTATCATATCTATTATTATGTGAGACTTTTAGTCTGCCTTGACACCCTGCTGTGAAATAGGTCCAGGCTGCCATTCCTTGAGATACGTTGGAGTGGAATAAGCAATATCAAGAAAATTACCTTTACTATAAGCTACCTCTGAAAGAGCCAACATATCTCTTGCATGAGGATATATATTATCCAACCAATAAGTATTTTCCGAGGTTATTATACCCTTGGCTTTTTCACTTCCATCACCAAGAAAATATATCTTCCTCTCACTAAATTCATTTTTAAGTGGATTTTCATCCAAAATTATAGCTCCGGGAGTTATGATTTCGTTTAATCCGAAATCGTATATACCACCATACACTTCCATACGCCTGGCATCTATCATAGGGAAAAATAGTTCATCGCCATTCCATGACTTAGGCATAAAGATTGCTTTAGTCACCAGAAGCTGGAGGGTGGAAATACCAATTAATGGAATATTGAGAGCCATGCTCAAACCCTTAGCCATACTTAAACCGATACGCAAACCGGTGTAAGAACCAGGGCCCATACTTACAGAAACTGCATCCAAATGCCAATCTTTTCGATGTACTTCAGCTATTGCTTTTTCTACAAAAGGACCCAGACGTTCCGCATGTTTCATACCTTCTGTATCTTCAAGCTGATACTCCACAGCTCCGTCCTTAGTCAAGGCCACAGAACATATTTTACCTGAAGTTTCTATATTCAATATAGTTGCCATATCTGAATTATTCTTTTGTTTCACCAGATTGAGATAAATTATCGGATTCTCTCAATCTTGAACTTATACTTTCCACACAACGTATTCCGTCTAAAGCTGCTGAAACTATACCACCCGCATATCCAGCACCTTCACCAGCTGGATAAAGTCCTTTTACATCAGTATGTTCTAATGTCACTGGGTCTCGGGGAATTCTTACAGGACTTGACGTCCTTGATTCCAATCCTATTACAGTAGCATTTTCACTCATAAAACCTTTTCGTTGTTTTGCAAAGTTTTTAAAGCCTTCTTTAAGTCGCAATGCGATAAAAGGAGGCAGTAATTCATCAACACGCTTTGAAATCAGACCAGGTGCATAACTACTACGTTCCAGACTATCCGAAAGACGACCGGATATAAAGTCTGTCATACGCTGTGCAGGAGCCTTTAACGACGAATCCGCGGCTTCATAGAATCGTCTTTCATAATCTTCCTGTAGTCTCAGCAATTCAAATGGATCTCCATTAAGAGAATACTCTGGAAAATCATCTGGACGTATTTCTACTACCATTCCTGAATTGGCCCAACGACCTGCACGAGCTGATGCAGACATACCGTTAACTACAGACTCATTTACTCCAGATGCAGATGGTACAACTACCCCACCGGGACACATACAGAAACTATATACACCCCGACCGTCAATCTGGGTAACAAAACGATATTCGGCAGGTGGTAAGGCAGTCGGACGTTGGCCTTTACAGTGGTATTGCATACGATCCACTTCTTCTTGCGGATGCTCAAGTCTTACTCCCATTGCAAAACCTTTAGCTTCCAAACGTATATTATCATTATATAACTGACGATAAACATCTCGTGCAGAATGTCCGGTAGCAAGAATGACAGGACCTAAGAAACGTTGGCCGTCACTGGTCTCAGCACCAATAACAGTTCCTGATTCTATTAAAAGTTTCATCATTCGTGTATTAAAATACACTTTACCTCCGTTTTTTTCTATTGTGGCACGGATATTCTTTATTACTTTAGGTAATTTATCGCTACCTATATGAGGATGAGCTTCTATCAATATGTCATGAGAGGCTCCATGTTGTACAAGTAGTTGCAATACTTCTTTATTGTCACCACGCTTCTTACTACGCGTATATAACTTACCGTCACTATAAGCACCGGCTCCACCCTCTCCAAAACAATAATTAGAATTTTCATCTAATTTCTGCTCACGAGAAATCTTAACTAAATCCAGCCGTCGGCTGTCCACATCTTTGCCACGTTCAAGCACTATCGGACGTAAACCGATCTGTATGGCTTTTAAGGCTGCAAATAATCCTGCAGGACCTGCCCCTACTATTATAACCTGAGGTGCGTTTTCAGCTACAGGTTTAAATTCAGTTTCTTTATAATCAGAAGGTACTACCTTATCTGAATCAGTAGCTATACGTAGAGTCACATTAACGACTACTGCCTTTCCACGGGCATCAACCGATCTGCGTACTATACGCCAGTCGTTAAGCTGTCTTGTTCCGACAGTATTTACTAATACCTGTGCCAGCTTATCTTCGTCAGCAGAGATATCCGGACTCACTCGCAGGGTGATGTCTTCTATCATTTGAAATGTTTGTACAGTTTAACACTCCCACTATTGGAATACAGTTCCTTAAAAGAGTCGAAAAATATTCAATAAGAATTTTAAGGTTCTCTCTTAATAC